>JANLVW010000505.1:0-7955 GCA_031364205.1 Ferruginibacter sp. | reverse complement strand
ATCTTCCGCATCTACTTCTTCTTTCAACATCCTTCTTTCGGAAAGTGCTGCTAAATCCCCTGTCAGTTTTACAATATCTTCTTCCTGACTTTTCATTTTACCGTACCTGATCTCTGCAACTTTTCCATAATCACCATCTCTTTCAGCCTGTTCTGCCTGAATTTTTAAATCTTCAATGGCAGCTTTGGCATTTTGTATTTGATCAACTAGTTCTTTTTCTTCTTTCCACTTCGCTTTGTAAGTATCTCTTTCGACAGAAAGATTGGCAATTTCTGTATTTAAAAACTTTAACTTATCAATATCATTTTCTCTTTTAATGGCTTCTCTTTCAATTTCGAGCTGGCGAATTTGTCTTTCAAGTTTATCCAGTTCTTCAGGCATAGAATTCATATCTATCCTTAGTTTTGCTGCACTTTCGTCCATTAAATCGATGGCTTTATCAGGCAGAAAGCGGTCTGTCATGTACCTGTTGCTTAATTCAACTGCCGCAATAATTGCTTCATCTTTTATACGTACATGATGGTACGTTTCATACCTGTCTTTTAAACCTCTCAGAATTGAAATTGCGTCATCAACAGTAGGCTCATCAATCATTACTTTTTGAAAACGTCTTTCCAAGGCTTTGTCTTTTTCAAAATATTTTTGATATTCACTTAAAGTGGTTGCACCTACTGCCCTTAATTCTCCGCGTGCCAAAGCAGGTTTTAAAATATTTGCAGCATCCATAGCCCCATCCCCACCGCCAGCACCAACAAGCGTATGAATTTCGTCTATAAATAAAATGATTTCTCCCTCTGCTGCTATCACTTCTTTTACAACTGCCTTCAGTCTTTCTTCAAACTCACCCTTGTATTTTGCACCGGCAATAAGCTGCCCCATATCTAATGCGAAAATAATTTTAGACTTTATATTTTCGGGTACATCACCATTTACAATTCTTATAGCCAGACCTTCGGCAATGGCAGTTTTACCAACACCCGGTTCTCCTACTAAAATAGGATTGTTTTTTGTTCGGCGACTAAGAATATGCAACGTTCGGCGGATTTCTTCATCTCTTCCAATAACCGGATCGAGTTTTCCTGAACGGGCCATTTCATTCAGATTTTTCGCATATTTATTCAAGGAATTAAACTGTGTTTCCTGTGTTGCAGAGTTCACGGTTTCACCTTTTCGTAATTCCTTGATAGATGCAACCAATCCTTTTTCTGTAAGACCTGCATCTTTTAATAATTTTGCAGAAGCATCATTTCCCTGTAAAATAGCAAGTAACAAATGCTCAGGATTTATAAATTCGTCGCCAAAAGTTTTCAGCACTCCATTCGCTCTTAATAAAACACTGTTTGCTTCTCTACCCATTGATTGAGCCGGCTCACCGGACACAATGGGCAACTTCTTTATTAGTTCATTTAATTTATTTGTAACCAAGTTTACCGTTACATTATTTTTTTTAAGAAGATAATCGATGGAAGAGTCTTCTGTGTCAATTAAAGTTTTTAATAAATGTTCTGTTTCAATATTTGGATTTTTATTATTAAAAGCAATCTGTTGTGCTTGCTGCAAGGCTTCCGAAGCTTTTACAGTAAAGTTGTTTTGAGCCATAATTTTATGTTGCTGATTTATAAAATACTAATAATAAATATTTACTGTTATCGTACAAAATTATATCCAAAGTATAAAATGGATATAAAGACATGCCAATATTTAAAATTCTGTGTCAATCAAAGTATAAATTCTACTTTTACGATATTTCAATAGTTGGTTTTTGTTCTCTTTAAATTTAAAGGGCAGCACAATTACAATTATGGTATTTTTATACAACAGCTTCTTATGAAAAAGTTTATTTTATCGATATTTTTATTGTTCTCAATATTTTGTTCTTTTGCCCAAAAAGGGAAATTATTAAAAGGAATGTACTTACAATGGGGTTATAATACCGAATGGTACACAAAAAGTAATATCCATTTTAAGTTGAGCAATGGCGATAATTTTATACTACACAATGCAAAAGCTCACGATAAGCCGGATCTTGAAGCAATTTATAAAGCGCCAAAGGATATCTCTATTCCACAATACAATTACCGTATTGGTTTTTATTTAAATGATTCACATACAAAAGCGGTTGAATTAAATTTTGACCACATTAAATATGTTGTTACCGATGGGCAAAAAGTACATGTGACAGGAAAGATTGGAGGTGTACAGGTTGATGCAGACAGCATTATTGATCCACAAAACTTTTTGCATTTTGAACATACTGACGGTGGAAATTTATTACATATAAATTATGTGCAGCAAAAAACGTTGGCCATGAATGCAGCCAAAACCCGACCATTAATAAACCTGATTTGGAAAGCGGGCGCAGGCATAAATATTCCACGTACAGATTTTACTTATCATGGGGATAGGTTTAACAATGATTTTCATATAGCAGGTTATAACTTAAGTGGTGAAGCGGGTGCAAGATTATATCTCTCAAAAAGATTATTTTTTGAAGGCACCGGTAAAACCGGTTTTGTACGTTACATTAATGCGCTAGCAAATACTTCAACTGCCAAAGGAAACAGGGCATCGCATGGATTTGCATATTTTGAATTGATTGGTTTAATTGGTTACGACTTTAAATTTTAAAAGTTTTAATATTTTTTAAAGATTGATAACGCCCACAAATACACAGATTGTAAAACAAACTGCAACTATGCTTGGTTTCGATTTTTGTGGAATAGCAACGGCAGGCTTTTTAGATGATGATGCACGGCGCCTTGAAACATGGCTAAGCAAAGGAATGCACGGCAATATGAAATACATGGAAAAGCATTTTGATATCCGTACTAACCCATCAAAACTTGTACCCGGTGCAAAATCAGTCGTAACACTTTTACTTAATTATTTTCCTGAAAGTTTTCAAAATTCAGATTCACCAAAGGTTTCAAAATATGCATACGGCAACGATTACCATGAAGTGATACGTGAAAAATTAAATCATTTTTTATTTTTATTAAGACAGCAGATTGGCGAAATAAACGGAAGAGGTTTTGTTGACAGTGCCCCGGTTCTAGAAAGAACTTGGGCACAAAAAAGTGGACTTGGATGGATAGGAAAAAACGGAAATCTTATCAATAAAAAACAGGGTTCCTTTTTTTTTATTGCATCCTTAATTACAGATCTTACTTTAAATGCTGATGATGCCGGAATAAAAGATTATTGCGGTACTTGCACCCGTTGCATTGATGAATGCCCTACCGATGCTATACTTCCTGACAAAATTGTAGATGGAAGCAAATGTATTTCGTACTTTACTATAGAATTAAAAGATGCGCTGATTCCTGAAAAAATGAAAGGTACTTTTGATAATTGGTTATTTGGTTGCGACGTATGCCAGGATGTTTGTCCATGGAATAGTTTTTCTAAAAAAAACACGGTGAATGAATTTAAAGCAACCAATGAAATTCTACATTTTACAAAGAAAGACTGGGAAGAAATAACTGAAGAAAAATTTAAAATTATTTTTAAGAATTCTCCTTTAAAGAGAAGTAAATATTCAGGAATAAAAAGAAACCTTCAGTTTTTAAAATAATTTTATTGATGGCTTTCTGCATATACTTTTAAAGAAGCAAGTGCGGCTTCATAGCCTGAGCCCGACATCTTTTCAATAAATATTCCACTAAATTTTTCCCATGGATACCATTTTTGTTTTGTGATGGAGGTCCATTGTACCTGCATATTTCCCTGCTCCTGAACTTGCCGCAAGGTTAAAATATTTTCCATGTCATTTTCACCATCTCTTTGTAATAAAAGTTTTATGAAGGGGAACTTTCTTTCTGCAATTACAATTTTATTTTTTTTATTGTTACTGCTCCATTCAACATAATCATTAACATTTGTAGAAGACTCGCTAAAATTCATTTTAGCACTGTCCTGTATAAATACCGGATGCCAGTGCTTCCAGTTTTTAAGATCGGCTATTTCGCTGTAAAGCCTTATTGAGTCTGCTTGTACTGTTTCCGCACGTACTGTAACAATACGGCTTGGAATCAGTATTGAGATAAGCGTTAAGAAAATAAACAACCCAATAAATACTACCATCGCACCTTTTACTGCTTTCATTTTATTCCCATTTAAAAGCCTTTACAGCTACTGCATAAACAATTATTCCCCACAAAACTAAAATTCCAATTTCGAACTTTACATCCCACAGGTTTAATCCTTCAAAACCAACACTTCGCATAGCCTTGTTTAAATAAGTTAGCGGTAGTACATTAGATATTGGTTGCAACCATTTAGGAAAATTTTCAATGGAAAAAAAAGTACCACTTAATAAAAATTGTGGCAATGTTATTAAGTTAGCTAATGGTGGTATGGTACTGTCGCTTTTTGCAAGGCCGCTAATAATAAAACCAAAGCCCATAAAAATTAATAACCCTAAAAAACTTAGAAAGAGCATTTCCAATACTGTAACCCATCCATTTATCAAGGTATACCCAAAAAAGAAATATCCTGCTCCAATAATTACAATGGCGGTTATCATTTGAAAAATTACCCTGCTTAAACCTTCTCCTAAAATTATATGCGTTTTACTGATGGGCGTTGCAAAAAAACGTTTTAAAACGAGTGTATTTCTCAAACTAAAAAAAGTAAATGCAACTCCAAATACACCTGCACTTAACAATGAAAAACCTAGTTGCCCCGGTAAAATAAAATCGATGGTTTTGTATTGGCGAATCACTGCCACATCTCTTGGAACATTAAAATCGAATGTGGCGTATGAAGGGCGATTTTGATATTTGGCATTACTAAGTTCAGTTATTTTACTTTCCAGCAAGGCTTTAAACTGTGGCCACCTGTCATTACTGGAGGTTGTACTTTTAAATTCTATTTTAAAAGGTGTGGCAGCACCCGTTGTTTTTATAATATTTAAAACACCCGCAATCGAACCCTTTTGTTGAGCAGCTTTAAGGTCAGCTGCACCAAATTTTAAAACCTTTACGTTCGGTGAACTTTTTAAAGCAGCATATAGTTCGTTTATAGTATCTGCACCATCAGCCATTACAATTTTATAAGATTGTAAGCCATTGCTGCCGCCTATAAATCCAAAAACGATTATAAAAACAAAAGGGAATACAAAACTAAAAACTACAGCCGAGGGGCTTCTAAAAATAGACCGCAAACTTGCTCGGGTAATGGCAAGCATTGCTCTCAACTGGCTATACTTCATACGACTACAATTATTGTGTAAAATTATACGAAAAAAAGGAGAAATGAATTGAAATTACAGGACAAGTGTCGTACATTTGTGTGACAATGGTCGCATTATGAAAAAAAAAAGAATTCAGTCCGCTACTTAACAGATGTTCATTTAAATAAAACTAATGAGGCTGTACCTGCTTATACAAAGGTTGCAAAGAATATTTCTCTTAATGATTTTACATACGAAGATTTTAAAAAGGTAGCAGATAAAATTCCGTTTACACAGACCGAATGGTCAGAAATTCTACATATCAGCGAACGTACACTTCAACGTTATGCAAAAGATAATCATTTGTTTGCACCTATAAATGCCGAACGAATTTTACTTATAAATAAAGTTTTGGCTGAGGCAAAAATCACCTTCGGCAAAACCGAAAAGTTTTATGAATGGATAAAGAGAAATCCCTACATGATGGAAGGTAATCTTTCCGTACAATCCCTTTCTAGTTTCGAAGGAATACAAAATGTAATCACACAATTAGGAAGAATTCAACAAGGTATTATTGCATGACAGTATTTAGAATTTGCAACCCGCATTACAGCGAAGATATGTCAGGCACAGGTGCCAAATTATATGGAGGACGCTGGAACTCGAAAGGAATTGCCATGCTTTATGCGTCGGAACATATTTCGTTATCTGTATTAGAGATACTGGTGCACATCCGTTTTAGTGATTTTGCAGTAAATTTAAATTTATTACATCTTGCTTTTGCTGATACATTGAGTATAAAAGAAGTAAAAAGCAACAAGTTAAAAACAGATTGGATAAATGATTTTGATTATACAAGATTTATGGGCGACCAGTTTATACAGGCCGGTACGCATGCCATTTTAAAAGTTCCTTCAGCAGTAATTAAAGAGGAACATAATTTTATTATGAATCCATCTCATTCAGATTTTAAGAAAATTAAAATAACGCAAACAGTTTCTTTCAGCACAGACAAAAGACTATTTAGTATTTAATGAATACAGTTTATTTATTGTTGGGAAGCAACATGGGCAATAGTGAGCAAATGCTTTCACTTTCAACAAATATGATTGAGAGAAATATTGGGGAACTTACAAAGTCTTCTGCAATCTACAGAACGGCCGCATGGGGTAATGAAGACCAGCGGGATTTTTTAAATCAAATAATTGTAGTATCATCTTCACTTTCTCCATCAACTCTATTGGAAGAAATATTTGTTATTGAAAAAGAAATGGGAAGAGTTAGAACAACTAAAAACGCTGCAAGAGTAATTGATATTGATATGCTGTTTTTTAATGATGAAATTATACAGACAGAAAATTTAACTGTACCTCATAAACAAATACAAAACAGAAGATTTGTACTTGTGCCACTTGCAGAAATAGCTCCAGATTTTATACATCCAATATTAAAAAAATCTTCTTTAGAATTGCTAAGTATTTGCAGTGACAAATTAAATGTGCAAAAGAATTGATAACAGTTGCAGCGTTTCCTTTTATTTTGCAAAACGAATGAATTACAATTTTATTACAATAGAAGGCAATATTGGAGCAGGCAAAACTACACTTGCACATTTACTTAGTAAACATTTTGATACAAGGCTAATATTAGAAGAATTTGCAGAAAATCCTTTTCTACCACAATTTTATGAGAACCCAAAACAGTTTGCTTTTCCGTTGGAATTATTCTTTATGGCAGAGCGTTACAAACAGCTGAAAGATTTGTTGCAAACAAAAGATATGTTTCAAAACGTGACTGTTTCGGATTATCTGTTTACAAAATGTTTGCTTTTTGCGAAAGTAAATTTACCTGATGAAGAATTCAGGCTTTATCAGAAGCTTTTTGACATCATCAACCCACAAATTGTACAACCCGATATTCTTATTTATTTGCATACACCTGTAAATAAATTGCAGGAAAATATAAAAAAACGAAACAGAAAATACGAGCAGCAAATACCAAACGATTATTTATTTAGCCTGCAGGAAACGTATACACAATATATAAAGCAACACCACATTAAAACATTGTTTGTAGATGCATCAAATGCAGATTTTTTAGACAACCCCAAACACCTGCAAATAGTAATAGATGCATTAAATAAAGATTATGAAGACGGACAGCATTTTCTCACCTTACCATAATAAATGAACAACGAGACTGTTACACAACTACCTTTTGAATTCAGACATTTTCTCGGTGCAAAATTATTTTTTACGCTTGGGTTGAGAATGATTTCAACCATTGTAATCTACCAGGTTTTTCATTTAGCAAATACATACATGGTAGGTTTAGCGGGCCTTACAGAATTTTTACCCGCTGTATTTTCAGCTTTATTTGCAGGGCATTTTATAGATACGCACGATAAAAAGAAGATACTTACGAATTCTTATATATCTTACGTTAGCTGCGCCCTTGCTCTAGGACTTGTAAGTTTACCTCAATTAAATTTTACAACAGCTACAAAGCTCACCATCATTTTTGTTACTGTATTTTTTACAGGGATAATAAGATCCTTTTCATCGCCCGCTGCAAGTAGTATGATTGCTGCAATTGTACCAAGAAACAATTTACAAAAAGCCATATCACTAAGCTCATCAACCTATTTAATTTCTTCCATTGCAGGGCATGCAACAGGCGGACTCATTATAGCATTGGCGGGTATTGCAAACGCCTATTTTGTAAGTGCTGCACTAATTTTAATTGCTTCAGTTTCTTCATTTCAGATAAAACCAAAACCACC
>JANLVW010000491.1:0-1785 GCA_031364205.1 Ferruginibacter sp. | reverse complement strand
TTTTATTATTTTTTAAATAGCTTACAAATTTATTTTCCTGGGCATAAACTGAACTATAAACAAGAGCAAATGCTAAAATCCATTTTTTCATAATTTTTATTTTATTTGTTCTATTTTGTTTTGATTATATGTTAAGCGTATTCGATAAAGCAAATTACAACTGTGGGCCCTCTTCATGCTATTAAAAACTGTAGTGTAATAACCAGGTTATTAAAAGTTCGAAAGTAAATCATAATCCTAAACCTCGCCTTGTTTCGTATCTCATGAAACAATCATCAAAAAATTCATCCTAAATTCGGTTATAAATTTATTTATAAAAAGTAGATCCCGGTATTAAGTTTTAATGTAAAATGTTTCGTGTATTACATATCTGCAAGGGGAATTAATATATGATCTTTTAAGAGATTTGAAATTGATTAAGCATATTTCTTGAGTTATGCATTCTACTCATCCTTCATCACTTCCCACCCAGTTTATAGTAAAGGTTCTTTAAGAAATTAAACTCATCTATACTTGTTTCATAAAACCTTGTTGATGAATAATAGTAATCCAAATCTTATGTTGGGATGCAGATTTAAGAAAGACAAGTACGGGTTGGGATTATAAAAATTTTACGGGGACAAAATGGAATAATACAAGAACATTATCGGAACAAACATTTCTCTTAAATACTTATAGGGTTTTATTGACAAGAGCAAGAGAAGGTATGATCATTTTTATTCCTGCGGGGGATGAGAAAGATGAAACTGGATTACCTGAATTTTATGATCCACTTTTTATATACCTGAAGACCTGCGGTATGATTGAGATATAGAAATGCAACTTGCCCCCCTAATAATTCAAAAAACCTCCCCCAAATTTATAAACAACCCGCTTTCACCATTTGCACCAAATGCATAATCAATGGCTAAATTGGTACGAGAATGTTTATTAAACTGAATACGTAAACCTGCGCCAACCGCCGGTAAAACCTTTTCAAATTTATTACTGATGGGCTCGGTAAAACTTTCAACATTCCCAAAAAGTACGCCCCCAAAAAGTTGGTTTCTGGAAATTCCAAATCGATATTCAGATTCAAAATAAAGCATGTTCTTACCTCTAAAACGGCTTTGCACATATCCTCTTCCGGTATTGTTGTACGTATCCCAACCGGTGCTTGGCAAATCTAAATAAGGAGTTTTGCCGCCAAACGAAAGCCAGTTATAACTCCAAAAAGCCAATACATTGTTGTTGTGCCTATTTAGCTTAATGTACTTGCGCACATCCAGTTTAAACAATTTTGCATTATTATCACTCCCTAAAAAAGAAAAATTGTTGCGGTAAACCCCATTGGCATAAAAGCCTTTTTTTGGATTAATCGAATTGCGTCTGTTATCGTATAAAAAATTTAGAGTCAACCCAGATGATATTGATTTTCTATTATAACCATATTTTGAAAAATCAGAAACTGTGCTGTCGTAATTTCCTGATTCAACAATATTCCAATGGTAATCTGTCTGAAAGCCGACACCTAAAAAAAAATTCGGGCTAATATTTTTAAGAACCGATTCATAAAAATGAAGATAGGAATCGTCCACAGGATTGGTTTGATCTTCTGTTGTGTAACCTCCCAACCCATAAGTGTCTTCCGGAAATTTATAGTATCCCCAATCCCCCTGAAGGATAAACTTATTTTTTTTTGTCCAAATAATTGTTAGTATAGGAACCAGTAATTGGTTCTTTGCAGTATAGGCAATATAGGCTACAATGGAGGACAAATTAGTTTCTTTCTGATCACCTGTAAAA
>JANLVW010000172.1:0-5751 GCA_031364205.1 Ferruginibacter sp. | reverse complement strand
TTGTAAGGTTAACCGCAGCGCATAACTTTCAATACTTTCATTTTTTTGGGGAGTTATCCATTTTATAAAATGAACATCATAACTGCTAAAATCAATTTTATGAAAAACCCGTTCATCTGCACCCAGGCCACTAAAAACATACACTGTTTTCATTCAAAATTTTTTCAATAAGGTTATTCGCTCTGTATATTTTTATTGTACGCTTTTAAAAATATAGCACCAAGGTTTTTGTAAGGGGGTATATAATCATCCCAGCTGTCTCTTACACTTTTGCTTGGGTCTTTAGAAAAAATTCCTGTAAGACTTTGCCACATTTTAGGCCAGGATAAATTATTGTTGGCAGTAAACACCTGGTTTATATAAGTTAGTATCGGCCGGTTAATATCTCCTGTTCCAATTTCTTTTGTAGATATAATATGTGCCTCCGGGTTTATTTCCAAAATTTCATTTAAGTTTTGGTAACCGCCACATGATCCCAACACTACAATCTTTGCATCACCCGGCATTCTGCTTATAGTACGATCCAGCCAGTAACTATGGCCACGATGCACTATTACTGTAGGTTTAAGGCTTTGTTCTTGTAAATATTTCGCAAGGTGTATCTGCGCTGTATCATCTAAATTGGCATCATTATCCAGCGGTTTATTTGCAAAAACCATTACATTTCCTTTCAACGAAACTGCCTCCATCCATTCTTTCTTTTCAGTTACTTTCCATTCTTTGTTTGAAAAGGAATTTCTAAAGGATGGATAAAATAATTTACCGTCTTTATCTCCATAAAAAAAAACCTGCTCTACAAGGTTGCCTTTTCCATCCCTTATATATTTATCTTCAACTTCATAAATAGGCGGTATCCCAATTTGTGTAGAAATATCAATCTTGTTATCATTTAAAGAAAGAAAAATGGTTTTTAATAACCCATAAATAACTTTTGCTTTTGCATTTTTTGTTACAATAGCTTTATACTCATTATCGGTTACATTTTGCAGTATGGCCTGTTGTAAATTATTGTTAGAAACACTGCTGTAAGAATCTGCAACATCTACTGCGCCTTCCAGGTTGTTATCCAGCTGCGATACAAAAGCTTTCATCAGCTGCTCCGATCTTTCAGGCGGCATTGTTTTTAAAAAAGTATCCAGCTGGTTGTAGTTAGCAGCCATTTTTATAAACTTTCTAAACTGGTTAAAATTTACAGCTAGTAATAGGGAATCGCCCTTTGGCTTTGGCCCCATCAACTGCAGAAGTCTTTCAAAACTGTGCTTGTAACTGCTGGTAAAAATATCGTTTTCACCCATCACCATCATGTAATAAAGTTCCGCCGGGGAAAGGGGTTGTATGGCTCGCATTCTTACAGCAAGGTTATTTTCTTCGTGTAGGTTATTTATGGGAATTATAAAATGCTGCAGCGCTTTTGTATGTAACGTTTTTAAAAGCCCGTTTGCACCGTAATAGGCAATAGCAGTGTCGTAAAAAGGCTTCGCCATTCGTTTTGAATAAGCCGTTGCAGTTTTTACCAGCAGTTTAAAATATCCTACACTGTCATATCCTTTATCGCCATCTCCTACAAATTTTTTAATGCTGTCTATGCTTTGCCTTTCAGAAAGCAGATCATCCAAAAAAGGAAAGTAAAAAAGTGCATTGTCTGTTTTGCTAAGTGCTGCAACCTGAACTACCATTCTGTCTGTGTTACGCCGTATTAATTTCCCCACAGTGCTGCCATCAGATTGGGCGTAGTTATAAAACTGCACCGGGTTTAATTTACATGCAACCACCACAAGGCTGTCAGCAAAGGTTTCTTTTGCAAATGGTGCAATTGTTTCTAATATTTTGTCAGTATGAAGGCTTACATATTTTAGATATATTATAGCTTCAGCAGCATTTCTGTCATTTTCTTCTACAAATATTCTCGTATTTAATTTAGCTACCATGTATGACGAAGCCTGTAAAAATGGTAAAATAGATTCGCCGGAAACTTTTGCTTTAAGCATTTTTTCAAATGTGTTAAGCAATGCAGGTAGTTCAGTAATTTTTATTTCATTTAATTTTCTGCTTATTTTAAAATAATTTAATATTTCTGCAATATTTCTTAAATAACGGACCTTATCATTGTTGGTGGGCAATTGCGTATCATTGGTTTCAATCCACTGGCGCATTTCATTGGGTTTGCGGTAAAGCGCATCAGCAAGCTGATTATTAATATTTTCGTCGGCTCCGGCGCTAACCATGCCATCAAATTTACCATCAAGTTTGTCAATGTTTATCTGTTCTCTACGTATATCATCGTGTCTGCTTTTTCGCCCAATAGGGATATTTGTTGTATCCGAAAAGGCAACCGCATCAAATAAAACAAGAAAAAAATAACAGGTAAAAAATATAAACTTCATATGATAATATTCATTTGCAAATATGGTGCATTTTTTATGGTGTATGTTGCCAGGACTGTTATTTTAAATAAACTGTTGCTCTGCCGTTAACAATTTAATAATGTTATAACGTTCATTTAACGCAACTATGGCTTATCAGAAAGTTTACTTTTGCTCAACCTTTAGATTATGAGTACAGTAAAAAAAATTCTTATTGCCGACGATGAGCCGGATATTCTGGAAATTTTATCTTTTAATCTTGAAGCCGAAGGATATGAAATAGTTACCGCCAAAAATGGCAATGAAGCTTTAGATAAAGCGAAGCAACACATGCCTGATCTTATTATTCTCGACGTGATGATGCCCGGCAAAAATGGTATTGAAGTTTGCAACATACTCCGTTCTCAGCCAATATTTAACCCAACACTAATTATTTTTTTAACAGCAATGGCTGATGAGAGTTCAGAAATTAAAGGGCTTGAAACCGGTGCAGACGATTACATAACCAAACCTGTAAGCCCTAAAGTACTTACGAGTAAAGTAAATGCACTTTTTAGAAGGCTGGCAAATGAAGGAACCGGTACAATAAAAGTGGGCAATTTTGTTATAGACAGAGAAAAGTATTTGGTTTCTTTTGGCGAAACTGAAATTGTACTCGCAAGAAAAGAGTTTGAACTGGTAGCGCTGCTTGCATCAAAACCCGGAAAGGTTTTTTTGAGAAATGAAATATTAAATAGAATATGGGGTACAGATGTTATTGTGGGAGACAGAACGATTGATGTGCACATTAGAAAAATACGGCAAAAGTTGGGTGTTGATTGTATTTCAACAGTAAAAGGTGTGGGGTATAAATTTGAAATGTAATTGGGTGCTGCATGACTGAGGACGACGGACGAATAAATACGAATGACTGAACACAGACGACGAACACTGACCACTAAATTTTGTGATTTGCAAATTACCAACTGTCAACCATCAACTACCAACCTTTCCACCTCTTTTCATATCTTGTGCCTAACGTCTATCATCTAACATCTTGTGTCTAACATCTAACCCATGCTTTCCACCAGGCATTTATCTCCACAACAATTATCGCTTCTCACCGCAGCTATATTATCTATACCCATAAGCATAGCTATTTTAATTTTTGAACCGGTTTGGTGGGTGGCTCCTTTATCGTTTATCATCATCTTTGCCGGCAGTTACTGGTTAATTTTATTTACACTGCAAACATTTATTTACCGAAAAATAAAACTGATTTATAAACTCATTTATCAAACAAAAGCCACCAAAAAAGAAGAGTTTTATTATAAAAATATTTTACCGCAAAAAGGTATTGACGAAGTAAGAGAAGATGTGGAAGCGTGGGCAGAACAGCGAAAAAAAGAAATAGAAACCCTTCAGCAAAACGAAACTTTTAGAAAAGAATTTTTACAAAATCTCAGCCACGAATTAAAGACACCAATTTTTGCCATACAGGGATATGTACACACATTGCTAAACGGTGCATTGCACAACAATGAAGTAAACGAAAAGTTTTTGGCAAATACATCCCGAAACGTTGACAGGCTGGTAAATTTGCTCGATGATCTGGATGAAATTTCAAGCCTGGAAATTGGTGAAATGAAGTTAACCCACCAACCTTTTATTGTGCAGGATCTTATAAAAGAAGTTTTCGATTCGCTGCAACTTCAGGCTGCAGAAAAAAATATAGTTTTCGGTATAAAAAAAGGGTGCGAATTTCCTTTAACCGTATTTGCAGATAAAGAAAAGATAAGACAGGTATTTTTAAATTTTACAGAAAACGGTATAAAATACGGCAAAGAAAACGGTATTATAGAAGCCAGTTTTTACAACGTGGATGGCAATAACGTGTTAATAGAAATAAGCGATAATGGTTATGGAATTTCCGAAGAACACCTCTCCAGAATATTTGAACGTTTTTACAGAACAGATCTTGCACGCAGCCGCAAAGCAGGCGGCAGCGGTCTTGGTCTCGCTATTTGCAAACACATTGTAGAAGCCCACCAACAAACAATTCATGTACGCAGCAAAGTTGATGTTGGCACCAGCTTTGGTTTTACGCTGCCTGCAAAAAAAGAATAATAAAGGGCGATTTTAATTATTGAAAGCAACTCAACATCTCATCAATAAAAACAGCTCTATTAATTTGCTTTGTTTTCCTCAATATTGCTTAAGGGGTGATATTTTGGATAGCGATTGATCTTGCCCCGTTATAATAAATTTATTTGCAACAAACGGCCGATCACCGGTAGTTTTTATTCTCTAAAATCTCAGCTTTAATTCTGTTGTTGATGTCAATTTTTGAACCAACAAAAACAAATATTGTAGTTCCG
Source organism: Ferruginibacter sp. (assembly GCA_031364205.1). Classification (GTDB taxonomy): domain Bacteria; phylum Bacteroidota; class Bacteroidia; order Chitinophagales; family Chitinophagaceae; genus Ferruginibacter. The sequence goes on along the minus strand of JANLVW010000172.1, from coordinate 1,031 downwards.
AATTCTCTTGAATATTTGTTTGTTATAGAACCTCCTATAAATGAAGTTTGAAAAAAAGACGATGTTTCTTTTAGTTCGGTATCTGTATTTCTTAATTCTTTTATTCGGAGTAAGTTTTCATACTTTTTAGTTAAATCGAACCAATCTATATAATCAGCATTAAAAGAAACTGCTTTTATGTTTTGTTGTGTGTAATAATTTATTGCTCCTGCCTGTCCATAATTATCACAAAGAATAAGTGTCTTTTCCCTGCTTGGTAATTTTAAATAAATGCTGTCAACTTTAATTGCTAACTCTTTCCAACCTAACATATCAGCGTAGTCTTGTGGTAATGAATGGTCTTTACCGTCTTCCCAACGGAGTAAACCAAGTTTTTGATAAGATTGTTTGTGGGTTATTATATATTCAGGGCTCTTGTTTGGAAAAAAAATATTATACATAAGGGCGAAAAATAAAATGGGAATAGCAATAAAAACTGGTTGCAAATATTTTTTCCAACCTTGTTTTACTTTGTCTGCGATGAAAACAGACCCAAAAGAAATATAAATTGGATAAAGTCCGATTGCATAATAATCTTTCGCCTTAAAATAAATAAAGACAAATAACGTAAAAAATATTACCAAGAAAAATGTCTTAAACTTTTTAAAAGGCAGATAAAATATTAAGGCAAATAAGGCAGATACAATTACAAATAAAGAGCCGATAAAGAAAAATAATTGAGATTTTATAAAGTTTATTCTATCTACATTAACCAACTGAGTATTTGCCAGTTCCTTCAAATGATGTATAACCGGAAAGTTATTTTTGTATTGCCAAATAAGATTAGGTAAAATAATGAGAAGTCCAATAATAAGTGAAAAGTAAAATTCTTTTCTGGCAAATATTTTACGTTGTTCAGTCAATAAAATAGAGGGTAGAAGTCCAATTAAAAGGAATACAATATTGTACTTATTTAGAAAGCCAAAAGCAAAAACAACAGCACCAATAAAAAGCCATTTTGTATTTTCTGTTTTAAAATACCTGATTACAAC
>JANLVW010000412.1:0-1229 GCA_031364205.1 Ferruginibacter sp. | reverse complement strand
AAATCTAAATGTTTTAACAAGCAAGAAATTTACCTGGGATTTTACCACAAATTTTTCTAATCAAACATCTAAAATAACAAAAGTAACAGGTGCTGAGGTGGTAATTACTTCTTCAGCTGGTAGTTCAAACTATGATTTAAGAGAAGGAGAAAAAATAGGTCAGCTTTATGGCTACATTATTTTAAGAACTGTTGACCAGTTAAATCCAAAAACAGGATTACCATTTATAGATAAAGCTAACCAAGCTAATTATGAAGTAGCGAGTAATGGTTGGGTTGTAAATAAAACAACCAAGAGACCGGCAAACTCTACAGATAAATTTTCATTTGGAGATCCGAATCCAAAATTCAACATGAGCTTTATAAACACAATTTCATTTAAGAACTTTGTTACAATGAGCATGCAATTGGATTGGATTTATGGTAGCCATTTATATAACCAAACAAAAGAATGGATGTATAGAGATGGCATTAGCAGCAATTATGCTAATCCAATTACTATTACAAATCCAGCAACCAACCAGCCTGAAACGCAAGCTTATACAGCATTTTACAGAGGTATTTATCAGGCAGGCTCTAATAATGGAACAAAAGATTATTTTTATGAGAACGCATCTTTTTTACGTTTGAGAAATATTTCCGCAGCATTTGATTTAGCTAAATTCACAAAACTTGCTTTCTTCAAAAAAACACAATTAGTGTTATCCGGTCGTAACTTAATTACAAAAACAAAATATACAGGGTACGATCCTGAAGTAAGTTCAGGAAGTTCTAATTCATCATTTGACAGAGCTGTTGACCATAACACGATACCAAACACTAAATCTTACACCATAGGATTTAATATTTCTTTGTAATAAACTAAATTAAAATTTAAGAAAATGAAAAAAATAACAATAGCCTTTGGTTTAGTTTTACTTATTATGATTTCTTGTAAGAAAGAATTAAACATTTTAGACACCAATAACCCAAGTCCTTCGGCGGCTGCTTCTGAAGCAGGAGTAATTTCCTTAGCCCAAGGATCTATTTATAAGAATGGTTTTTATGATTTAAAATATAGTGATGGTGTTTATGGCAGGTTTTGGGCAGGCGCAACCGGCTTTCATGAAATGATGGGGGATATCATTGGAGTTGAAGCTGCCAATGCATATATAAACCAAATTGGTTGCCCTAATAAAGTAACTTTAGATAACAGCAGCGTAGTTTTAAACCCTAGTGCCATTAATACCC
>JANLVW010000409.1:0-4365 GCA_031364205.1 Ferruginibacter sp. | reverse complement strand
TTTTATTGTACAAAGTTTTTATGAATGTTTACCCTGCTAAAAAATGGCAAGTTATAATTGGTTGTTTTCTTTTACCATCTACATTGTATTTTGGCTCAGGAATATTCAAAGATTTAATTGTGTTGACGGCACTTTCAGTATTTTGTTATTCGTTGTATTTTGGTTTGTTGAAAGATTTTACCGGAAAGAAAATAATTTATCTGTCACTTTCTTATATTATTATATTATTTATCCGAAATTTTATTGCAGTTATTTTATTGCCTTGTGCAATTACCTGGATCATTGCTTATAAATATAAATTATCTGCCATAAAATCTTTTATAACATTATTTGTTGTAGGAATAGTGGTGACTGTAATATTACAGCAGTTTAGCCAAAAAGTTAATCCGCTGTTAATTGTTGTAAAAAAACAACAGGCTTTTTTTGCTTTAGGCAAAGCCAATACAGATTATAAAATGGATAGTCTTCAACCAACAATTAAAAGTTTTGCGGAACAGGCGCCATCTGCTTTGCGGCATTCTTTTTTATCGCCATACCCTACAGAATTTCAAAATTTCTATATGAATTTCTTTTCGCTGGAAATGATTGCGTACTGGTTTTTATTTGTATTGATGCTTTTTATTTATACCAAAATAAAATACAGTAGCCAAGAATTTGTTGTATTTGGAATAGCCTTCGCTTTCCTGATATTTTTATTTACTGGTTACATAACTCCTGCAGCCGGTGCATTAATGAGATACCGAAGCATTTATCTTCCATTTATTATCACACCGATACTCTGTAAAATTAATTGGGAAGATTTGTTTAAAAAAGTGAATTTTTTTAAGAGGAAAACAAATTCCGTAAAACATATTTAAGATATAAATATTTAAGATATTTTGTTTGATTTGATTCATAATTGATAACATAGCCAATTATTTTTGGTTAATCTATATTTAAAGCCGTCATTTGCAACATAAACCACTAGATATGAGTTCAATTAGATACAATGCAGTTAATAATTTAGGAAATCATCCTTTACCTGTTAAGGTCGATAATGCATCAAAAATTACCGGAATTTTTAATGAAAATGTATTTACGCTTACTACTGCAAGAAAGTATTTAAGCGATGACGCTTATAAAAGCTTATTGGCAAGTACACGTGGTGGTAAAAAGATTGACCGTGTGATGGGAAACCAAATTGCCAATGGTTTAAGAGCCTGGGCGGAAAGCAAAGGTGTAACGCATTTTACCCATTGGTTTCAACCACTTACAGGATTATCTGCCGAAAAACATGATTCCTTTTTCACCTTAAAAGGTGATGGTACACCAATTGAAGAATTTGAAGGTGCTGCATTGATTCAACAAGAGCCTGATGCATCTTCTTTCCCTAATGGTGGTTTGCGTGCAACTTTTGAAGCACGTGGATATACAGCCTGGGATCCATCTTCACCTGCTTTTATAATGGAGATTGGAGATGGCAAAACATTGTGTATTCCTACAATTTTTGTTTCTTACACAGGTGAATCACTTGATACAAAAACACCTCTATTAAAAGCACTTGTTGCTTTGGATAAAGCAGCAGTAGATGTTTGCCAGTATTTTGATAAAAATATTTCAAAGGTTTCTGCTACACTTGGTTGGGAGCAGGAATATTTTGTTGTTGATGCAGGTCTTGCGAATGCCCGTCCTGATTTATTGCTAACCGGCCGCACAGTATTTGGTCATGCACCTGCAAAAGGTCAACAATTAGATGATCATTATTTTGGTGCAATACCTGAGCGTATCTATGCTTTCATGTTAGACTTTGAAAGAGAATCTTACAAACTCGGAATTCCAATTCGTACACGGCACAATGAAGTAGCACCTTGCCAGTTTGAATGTGCACCGATATTTGAAGAAACCAACCTTGCAGTAGATCACAATACTTTATTAATGGATGTAATGTTGCGTGTAGCAAAACGCCATAATCTCATGGTGTTGCTGCATGAAAAACCTTTTGCGGGAATAAACGGCAGTGGCAAACACAACAATTGGAGCATGAGTACCGATACCGGTGTAAACTTACTTGCTCCGGGTAAAACGCCTAAAACCAATTTAATGTTCCTTACATTTTTTGTAAATACCATTAAAGCAGTACACGATTATGCAGGCGTTATTAGAGCTTCAATAGCTAGTGCAGGGAATGACCACAGGCTCGGTGCAAATGAAGCACCACCGGCGATTATTTCTATATTTATCGGAAAATATTTAACCGATGTTTTAAACCAGATCGAAAAAAGAGTTAGTGGCAATTTTGATGAACAGGATGAAGCAATTTTAAAACTGGATATTCACAAATCTATTCCTGAATTAATGCTGGATAATACGGACCGTAACAGAACCTCTCCTTTTGCGTTTACCGGTAACAAATTTGAGTTTAGAGCCGTAGGATCTTCTGCAAACTGTGCTGTACCAATGACTACTTTAAATACTGTGATGGCAGAAACATTAAAGAACTTTAAAATAGAGGTAGATACACTTATTGAAAAGGGAGAAAAGAAGGAAGTTGCTTTGTTGCAAATAATTAGAAAATATATTGTAGAAAGTAAAAAAGTATTGTTTGAAGGTGATGGTTATAGTGAAGATTGGGCAATTGAAGCTGAAAAAAGAGGACTTGAAAATGTAAAAACGACGCCATTAGCTCTTGACGGGTATGTTTCTGATAAAGCAAAAAAGCTGTTTCAAACAAACAACATTTATACTCATGAAGAACTGGAAGCAAGGCATGAAATAATGCTTGAGGAATATATTAAAAAAGTCCAGATTGAAGCAAGAGTAATGGGAGATTTAGCAAGCACCTTAATAATTCCTGCGGCCGTAAAATATCAAAACATTTTATTACAAAATATTAATGGTTTAAAAGAAGCTGGTATTACAAAAGAAGGTTATGCTAACCAATTACAGATTGTACAAAAACTAGGCGAGCATATAAATATCATCAGCGATAAAACTGAATCTATGATAGAAGCTCGTAAGAAAGCCAATGAACTTGCAAAAAGTAAAGAAAAAGCAGTTGCTTACTGTGATGATGTTAAAGGGAATTATTTTGAAGAAATTCGTTATCATGTAGATAAACTGGAATTAATGGTGGACGACAGTCTGTGGCTGTTACCAAAATACAGAGAAATATTATTTCTTAGATAATTCAACAATTTATTTATACCAAATCCCTGCAAATGCGGGGATTTTTTGTGTGTATGTTAACGAATGCATCATTAATTTTAAAGCATGAAAAAACTTGTATTTGCTTTTATTTTCATTGGAGCAGCATTTGGCGTTTTTGCGCAACAATCTAAATATAAGAATGTAGATGAGGCTGTAAAAAAACTTGGTCTGCTCAACAATTTTAATGTTGCGGTTATTGCTGATACAATTACCAAGAAATTTGCCGACAATGAACAAAAAGCACGAGCTATTTTTTACTGGATAGCAAATAATATTCAGTTAGATCCCAAAGGAACAAGGCAAAATGATGATAAAAATATTTTACCCGAAAAAGTAATTGCATTAAGAAAAGCCACGCCGCTTGGGTTTTCATTGCTGGTGCAGGAAATGTGCAGTGCGGCTAACATTCGTTGTTTGAGCGTTGATGGTTATGTAAAAAACTATGCAGCAGAAATAAATGAAAAGGCTGACGAAAAAAATTATTCGTGGAATGTTATTCAACTTGGCCAAAGCCCTGAAACCTGGTATTATATAGATGCAGCAAGAGCAAGTGGTTATCTTGATAAAAAGAGTACCACTTTTACCAAACAATTTACCAGCGAATATTTTTTTGCAGACAGAAAATTATTTAACCTGGCTTATTTTCCTGATAATAACGCCTGGCAGCTTGGTGGCGGCATTAAAAGTGTGAAGGATTATTATGCACTGCCAGTCTTTAATAATTATTCTTTTGCATTGGGCTTAAGCAAACCAAGTCCAATAACCGGTTACATTAAAACATCCATAAAAAAACCGGTTGTGTTTTCCTTTCCTGTTAATGGTGCTATTGACATTAAAAATATTTCTTTGATAATGGGAGATGAAAAAAAGCAACCTAAGCCGGAAGCAATGAATTTTGTAAACACCCGTGATATTATCAGCTTTACTTATCAGTTTAAAAAAGAAGATACATTTCCATTAAGAGTAGTTGCTGACGGGAAAGACATTTTACAATACATGGTGGAGGTTACTGAATAAGGTTTTTTCTCTTCTCTATACATTTTTATCATTTCAGCAAAATGTAGTTTTTGTACACAGGCTGTTACAATTATTGCCAACCTTTTTGTTTTGGTAGTTTGTGTACGGGCATTTTTAACCCAGTTTGAAAACCAATTTTGATGAGAAGGCGGCAGTTTTTTA
>JANLVW010000393.1:0-4271 GCA_031364205.1 Ferruginibacter sp. | reverse complement strand
GTTTAGAGTGGCATATTATAATTTGGATTTAGTATGCTAGATTCTGAAGTGAGCAAATGAAATAGTTGCAGCAAGTAAAGGTGAGGGTGCTTCTTATAAGAAAAAAGAAGATACACACCGTATGGCTGAAGCCAACAAAGCATTTGCTCACTTCAGAATCTAGCATACTAAATCCAAATTATAATATGCCACTCTAAACAGAGTGGTTTTTTTATGCAATTTAACTTTTCAAAGAGTCTTCAAAAGAGGTTTCAAAAATTATAAACAGGAAAAAAATTGTTTCGTAATAAAAGTCTAAGTCTGATGACGATTGTAATATCGACTATAAAACAGTTTTGCATTTCAAAAAAATATCAATAATTATTAAGAAAATTAAGTTATAGTGTGGTTATTAAACTAAACAGATTCTTATTAAAAAAGGGATCTATGAGTATTTATTTTCTCATAGATCCCATTTTAATAAGTTCTTTTAAAAACTTATTTACCTCCATGCATTTCGGCATGTTTTTTACTTGCATTTTTAGAAGCATCCATAGCATGAGTTGTGTGACCAGCTGCTACCTGAGCATGATGTGCACCTTTTTCATGGTTACCTGCTTCGTGTTCTTTTGACGCTGCTTTGTGATGCTTTGCTGCATGTTCATGATGTGTTGATGCATCCATATGATGCTTTGCTACTTCTTTTGACATTTTTTTAAATTTTTAATATGAATTTATTAAAGGTTACATATCACTTTGTATGCCAATAAAATGCATTAAAAAACTGAATATGTCCAGATATTGCAAAAACATTCAAGATTCTGCTCCCTTTGTTTCTGCGCATTATTATTTGCAAATTTGTAATCTGCTGATGATAAAAAATGAAGTAGTAATTTGTGTATATATTTAAATGAATAGCTTTTTAAATTTAATTTTGGTTATAGCATTTGTCTGGCTTTGAAATAAGCCTGAAATTGTAATCCATCATTCTCCCAAAAATATTTAAATACTAATTTGGTTTTTGGTAAATTAATTCGCAAATAATAATTTAGTTTCAGTTTTATAGTTACAGGATTAATAGCCAAACCTTGTTATAGATTGATCTTTTAAAACAATTTCTACAAACATTTCATGCCCTTTTGCATGCCCCTGAACTTCGTAAACCAGGGATAGTTCGCTACCATCTTTTAATTGCCTAATAAGAACATATTTTAATCCATGCCGGTTCATTAGTTGCTGGTAATGTTGGGTTGCATTGTCAAAAAACGCACACTTAATAGAATACTCTTTTGTTTGGTTAAGTTTATCTATCCATGTTTCTATGCGTGGTAAAATAATAAGTACAATCATTATGAGCATTGAGGCAAAACCCGCAGCAAAATAATATCCGGCGCCAATGCCCATCCCCACAGCAGCAACCGCCCATATAGTAGCTGCAGTAGTTATACCATTTACATGGTTATCTCCTCTAAAAATTACACCCGCTCCTAAAAAACCAATACCAGTTACAATATTAGAGGCAATACGGTCTGGATTAGCATGACCTCCAATTTGTGCGGACATAAGAGTAAAAAAGCAAGACCCAATGGAAATCATGATTACGGTGCGGAAACCGGCAGATTTCCCCCGGTATTGCCTTTCAATGCCAACAATGCCTCCCCAAAGCACAGCCAGTAAAAAGCGAATGAATATTTCATAATCCATGTTGTGGTATGTTATATTTTAAAATATCCTGCTTTCCAGGCTTTATAATATTCATTGTAGTTTTGCTGAACAATTTCGGCGTAATGCAAACACCATTCTGTTAACGGCTTTATCCAGTTTTCATTTAATGCAAATTCTTTTAAAGTATCAGCCGTTGCAGATTGTAATCTTCCACTGCTTCTTAATTGTGCAGATGCTGTTACTATGGCTAGATCTCCCACATATTTTTGCATGTTTCCATCATGCCGGGCATTTTTTTGGATAACGATTTTATCGCTTGTGGGTTGCAGTTGCTTTACTAAATACACATCATTATCAAAATTAAAAGAAGATAAAAAAGCAGGTGATACATGCTGCATCATTTGTTGTGTTTTAACTACACGTTCTGCTTCGTTTTGCCAAACAGGCTGTATTGGATTTGTATAATTTAGTATGCAGCTTGGTGCTGCCTGTTTTATATCAATGAGTTTTTTTTGTTTCGGATTTTTTTCGTTTTGCAAAAGGCACAAATATCTTTGCACACCAATACTGCCTGTGCCTGCAATGCGAAATCCTGCATCAACTACCTTAAACCCTTTGTTATGGTTAGCTTCAAACCATGGAGTAAATTCTGTCATTAATCGTTTTTTCTTATCATCATCTATTGGCAGCAACTTATCGCATATTAGCAGTTTTACATTTTTCAGCTTGTTGTTTGTACGAGAAATTAACAGCGTATTTGTTTTTCTTTCTGCTACTTTATTAGTAAGGCTTTTTATTAATCCCCTGGCAGTTTCCTGTTCAATTACCTTCGATTTGTTGTTTATCAGTTCGTTTCTATATTGTTCTAAAAGATATTTTATTATTTCTTTTTTTTGTAAAGTGGTATATTTTATCTGTGTACATTTTACTTCTACTGATACCAACAATCTCGCTATTTCGAATAATAATGGAGCAAGTATTGATTCATCAAAATCATTCATGTCGAAATATATCAAACGATTTTCTCCTTTATAACACCCAAAATTTTCGATGTGCAGATCACCACAAATCCAGCTAGGCGGCGAAAAATCGAAAGGATAATTTTTCAGCAGATCTTCATAAAACAAATGGCATGTTCCCCGAAGAAAGCAAAATGGATCTTCTGCCATCATTTTGTACTTTATTGGAAGTACCTGTTGATTTCTATTGATATTAAATTTTTTAATACGGTCAGCTAAATCTTGTTTCATAATTGAGAATTAAACTTTTTATATTTATATAAGAGATCATTGATTTTACTGCTGTTAAGTAAAATAAAACGCACAAATCAAATAGGAAAAAAACCACTTGCAGACATTCAATTTACAATTATAAAAGACCTATTATAAAAAAGGTTGAGCCGGCTAAAGCCAATAAAATACCTATATACCACAATATTGTTTTTCCCGATAAAATAGAGATTGCGGAAATGGCAATGGCCACCTGAAAAAAGGTTACTGCCTTTGCAAGCCATGAATGTTTTTCTAAATTTATGGCGCTTTCTTTTTCAAATTCTTGTGCCTTTCCTTTAATTTCCTCTTCTTCTTTTTTTATTTGTTCTGGCGCTTTGCGTACAACGCCAGCAACTTGAGGTTGTAAACTTTGTATGACTGCTTTAATAGATTTGGCCTGGTAAAAAGCCCATTGATCGGATGCTTTTATTTGCCCAATTACGGCTTCGTTGCTAAAGTGGCCAGCTAATAAACCTGCAATAGCTGCAAATACCGCCATTAATGCTGTACAAATTGCAATGTACATAGATAATTTGCCTTCACTTTTACCCATCAGCTCTTCTGCTTTTTCTTTCATTTGCTCATGAAGATGTTCGGTAGGTATTTCAATTTCTTCCATAAAATAATTTAAACATAAATGTAAAACATTCTGTGATGAAGATTAAACCCATAATCAGCTAATCAGAATTTTTTTCCAAATTAAGTAATACCTTAAATTTCTTTTAAACAGAATTAAAAAATCTTTTAAACTTGAAACTCGCAGCTTTTTAAATATTTAAATACAGCTTTTTATATAATTGCTGTCGACATATTATAATTGATTGCTGTCCATTTTAGCGTTTTTAATATCACTATTTAACTAATTGGGTACTTAAAATCGATTTTAAGTATAAAAAGGTTTAGTGTGTTTTTACAAGATTTTTTATCATTCCGTTAAAAATAAAATAATGAAAAGGAAGTACGCTTAGCCAGTATAACCGTCCCCATAAACCTTTGGGGCGAAAAGTGGCTGTTTGCCTTAGTTGCATCTTGTTATGGCGTTTCATAATTCTAAACTCCAGCCAGGCCTCTCCGGGTAATTTCATTTCGGCATACAATAGCAATCTTTTATTCTTTTTATCGGCTATAAGTACACGCCAAAAATCAAGCGCATCGCCACGGTTTATTTCGCTGGAGTGTGTGCGACCTCTTCTTAAACCAACACCGCCCATAAACTTATCCATTAATCCCCTTACCTTCCACAGTGTGTTGCCGTAATACCATCCTTTAACTCCACCAATGCTCCAGATATTGTGAAGTATTTTTTCAATATTTTCCGGTTCAAGCTCTCGCCATTTAAGGTCTTTGTAACAACCA
>JANLVW010000364.1:0-2483 GCA_031364205.1 Ferruginibacter sp. | reverse complement strand
TACGAAAAAAATGTAATTAAATATTATGGTCTTGGCCCTCACCTGCACGAGTATATCAAAGAAATGAATAAAGAAGTGCTGAGCAAATATGATATTATGACGGTGGCAGAAGGAGCCGGCAGCTCACCAAATGAAGCACTGGATTTTGTTGACCCCCAAAGAAAAGAATTAAACATTGCTTATCATTTTGAAGGAGTTGATGTCGGCAAAAATATCAGTGAATTTGGTCTGGAAAAATACAAAGCTATTTATTCACGTTACGATTCAGTCTTTGCAGAAAAAGGATGGCTTTCTATTTTTTTAGCTAACCATGACCAGCCACGTATGGTAAATAAATTTGGAAACGATGCCCCCGAATTCAGAGAAGCATCTTCCAAAATGCTTACCACTTTTATATTGTCTATGCGTGGTACTGCATTTTATTATAATGGAGACGAACTTGGAATGACCAATATAAAGTTTAATTCAATAAACGATTACAATGATGTGGGTACAAAAAATAAATATTTAGAAATAAAAAATAATGGCGGCGATACAACAGCTTACCTAGAACTGCAAAAACTTACTTCAAGAGATAATGGCAGAACGCCGTTTCAATGGGATACTACTGCAAATGCAGGTTTTACAACTGGCACACCATGGCTTAATGTAAATTCAAATTACAAATATATAAATGTAGTAACGGAGATAAATGATAAAAACAGCCCTCTTAATTATTTTAAGAAAATGATACAACTTCGTAAAAATAGTAAGGAATTATTTGTCTACGGAAAATATGAATTAATTGATAAAGCCAATCCTAATGTATTTGCATATACACGCACATCAGCCAACGAAAAAATATTGGTACTGTTAAATTTTAATAAAGAAACCAGCCGTGTTGCCTTACCCAAACAATACAGTTTGGGAGATGAATTGATAAATAATTTGCAGCCCTTAAAACTGCAGGGTTCAGATATTTCATTACAACCTTATCAGGCCTGTATCATTAAACTAAAATAATCTTAAACGCTTTTAAACATCTATTTATGAAATTTATTTTTGGAATAGCATTATGCAGCATTACAGTTAACAGTTTTGCACAAACAAAATTTCCTTACCAAAACCCTGCATTAAATATTGAAAAACGTGTGGCAGATTTGCTTGGCAGAATGACTGCAGAAGAAAAAGCAGGTCAGTTAAATCAATTAAATGGTGGTGCATTTACCGGCCCTGCTGTAAATGATGTAGGTCAAAACGAAAAAATAAAAATGGTTCAAAGTGGCGCCGTTGGCTCATTATTAAATGTGGTTGGCGTGGCTGATACCAGAGCAATACAGACAGAAGCTGTAAAAAGCCGACTTCATATTCCACTAATTTTTGGTTATGATGTAATACACGGTTATAAAACAATTTTTCCTATACCGCTTGCTGAAGCCTGTAGTTGGGACTTAGAGGTTATTGAAAAAAACTCCTCTATTGCTGCAAAAGAAGCATCTGCAGCCGGCGTGCATTGGACCTTTGCACCAATGTGCGATGTTAGCAACGACCCACGTTGGGGCAGGGTAATGGAAGGTGCAGGCGAAGATCCTTATTATGCAGGGCTGGTTTCTGCTGCCAGGGTAAAAGGATTTCAGGGAAATTTAAATGACAACAAACATGTTTTAGCCTGCGTAAAACATTTTGCTGCTTATGGTTTGGTAGAAGCCGGCAGAGAGTATAACCAGGTAGATGTAAGTAGGGTAATGCTTTGGAATAAATATTTGCCACCGTATAAAGCAGCCGTAAATGCAGGCGCAGCAACAGTTATGAACGCATTTAGTGTAGTGGATGGTGTGCCGGCAAGTGCAAACAAATACCTGGTGACAGATGTATTGAAAAACAAATGGGGCTTTAAAGGTTTTGTAGTTAGCGACTGGGCTTCCTTTAGCGAAGAAATAAATCATGGTTACGCTGAAGATGAAAAAGATGCTGCTCTAAAATCTTTACAGGCAGGAAGCATGATGGATATGGAAAGTAAAGTTTCGCAAAAATATTTACCGGAATTACTGAAAGAAAAAAAAATAACCATACAACAATTGGATGAGGCTGCAGGGAAAATTTTGTACCAAAAATTTAGACTTGGTTTATTTGATGATCCTTTTAAATTTTGCAATGAAGCCAATGAAAAAACTGTAATGTTTACCGCAGAAAACAGGGCAATAGCAAAAACTGCCGCAGAAAAATCAATTGTACTTTTAAAAAACAACAACAATATTTTACCGCTGGATAAAAATAAAAAGGTAGCACTTATTGGTTTTTATGCAAACAGCAAACCCGATATGTTTGATTTTTGGATTGGTCAGGGTAACAGCAACGATGCTGTTACTGTTTATGAAGGGCTAAAATCTAAAATAAGCGATATCAGCTTTTGCAATGGGTATAATGGCGATAACAGTAGCAGCGAAATGCTAATAAATGAAGCAATACAAAATGCAACGGGGGCAGATGTAGTTGTAGTCAAT
>JANLVW010000349.1:0-7669 GCA_031364205.1 Ferruginibacter sp. | reverse complement strand
GCCGCCGGGCAACGGCTTCCTGGTGGCCAACGGCGGCACCGCGGCACTCACCCTCGATCCCAACGCCGCCGAGCAGATCAACGGCGCGGCGACGCTGGTCCTGCTGCCCGGCGAGTCCGCCGACTAAGTTCGTTAACACAGTTACTTATTTTTTTCTCCATTTCTGATACTAGGAGCTGGTTTTCAGGATTTTCATAGTTAGAAATGGAACTTACAACAACGCTATCAATGTCCGCAGTAATTATTTTTTTCTTTGCTAAAAAGCTAAAACAGGCATTTTTACAGTCCTAAAAAGGTAGGCGTCTAATTTTTCAATGGTAGCGAGCTTGTTGCCCATATCCCATATTTTCATCATAGTGTCGGACACTATTTCTTCGGCAACTTCAAAATCTTTTACTATGCTTAGGCTGAAACGATGTAAAGAAGTATAAAAATGAAAAAATAATTTTTTATATGCAAGTTCATCTCTTACATACGCAACACGGTTTTGGAGAAATAATATATCTTTTGCCTGTAAATTCAACAGCCTAAATGTTTAATAACTTTTGTAATCGTTAACTTAAAGTTATTAAAACATTTTCAGATGTAAAATATATTTTTATGAGTTTTTTTTGACACTAACACATCGTATCAATATAAAAAATCTCAACTTTTTTTCGGGCCCAATCAGTTTTACGTAAAAATTTAAGTGAAGAATTTATACTTGGGTTGGTTTTAAAACAATTAATGTTTATTTCACTTGCCAGGTGCTCCCAGCCAAAATGACGAACAAGTTCAGTAATTATAAATTTTAATGTTTTACCATTTAGCGGGTCGTTGGAAAGCATATATAAAATTACAACAAATGTATTTTTATGCGCAGGTAAAACACACATTTATTAAAATGATAGTTTTAGCCCTGATTTATTTGCCGCATTATGATTTAATATTTTAATAGTAACACTTAATTGCCCAACATGACGCATTGTATGCTCCGCAGCATGTACAAGTAAACCAATTACGGTAGATGGCAATTGTTTTCTGCCAACACCCCGGTATTCTTTTAAAGTATCCTCGTCTGTATTTTGTAGTTGTATTATTGCTGTTTTTATTTGGCGTTTAAATCTTTCGATCAGAAATTGAATAGATACATTTTGTTGTGGTGCTAAATCTTCATCATGCAATTGTGCTAGCTGAAAATCTGTAAGAGGTTCATTAAGTGCATATGTAAATACCCTATCAAGTACTCCTGATAAGTGTTGTAAATGAAAAGCGGGCGAAGCCACATTTGCAGGTCGTTGCCATAATAATTCTTCTGAAAAATTATTCATCATTTCATCCAACTCCTCTTCTGCCTGCAATAATGCATGTGCTATCGGTTGCAGTAATACAGGAATATTATTTAACGGTCCCCTTTGCCAAACTTCTAATTTATCCATTATTAATATTTTATTGATGTGAGATATAAAAAAACAAAATGAAATTTAAAAATTTACTTATTTACAAAAATAAAAAATACTTGGATAAAAAATTTTAGTAAGTATAAGTTAGTACGTTCCGAATGAAGGTTGTTATTTGACTAAAAATAAACCCAATGAAATTTTACGGTTGAATTTGTTTTAAATTCTACGGTAGGGAAAGGCAATTTAAAAATTTCAGGAATAACCAACAATACTTTTGTATTTAGATTTTTGCGATCTATATTCTTAAGATTTGCATCAAGCGAAAAATAATATTTTCGTTGTCGTTTAAAAGTTGGGATTGGTTTCCCGTTTATTTCAGAAGCATTTTTACTACCACCAGTCATGCCATCTGCCCCGTAACCGATTGACGCATTTAACCATCCTGGAAATTCAGTATTGCTTTTCATAAAAGATGCCGGATTAACAGAAATCCAATACGTTTGACCATTATAATCTTTGAGCCATCGTTGCCATTTATTGGAACCTAATTCTGCAGGATTATATTTAGCATAAATGCTGTGATGAAAAGAAAATTTCATTTGAACACGTTGCTCTTTGTATGCAAATTGTTGGGTCATAAATAACGAAGTACCAATAATATTAGCTAGCATATCTGTTTTGGAGAATCCCCATTTTTGTGAGAACCCATCAAAAATTTCTATTATAGTTTGAAACCCTAATGATGTTAAACCGCCTATCCAGGTTGCTTGGTTATTTTTTATACCTGCATAACTCATCATATTAAACTGAACAGCACTTAAATTATATGATGTAGTTGCATGACCGGCTTTATCCATATTTAACCACTCTTTACTATCATCAAAAAAATGAAACCTACTATGTGGAAATTTTTTATACCATAAATAATGAAGTCCTATTAACCCTACTGTAGTAACTGCAGATTCTGCAATAACAATTGTTTTAAAACGTTTGCCATTGTAGACCTGATTATTGTATACGGGCTGAGAAAAAATATTTTTGTTAAAAAGAAAAAGTAGCATCAACGAAAGAAAAAACCTTTTAACAATTAGATAACCATCATGTTTTTTTAAAAAAGGTTGTTTTAAAATGATACCCGAAAAAAAACTTTTGTACTTCAAAATTATTTTAATTAAAATCATTTTAAAAACCTTGTTTATTTTTTATAAAAATGCCATTGTTTATCGTAACCCTGTTTACTTTCTAGATGAGAACCTTTTAAACTTTGTTTACAGTTTCTGTTTTAGCAAGTAACTTTTTTTTGTTTCTGTTATGAATTGCCTTGTGTGCCAATGCATACATAACAGGCAGTATTAAAAGTGTAAGGACTGTTGATGTTGCAAGCCCACCTATTACTACCCTTGCCAAAGGTTTTTGAGTTTCGCTCCCAATTCCTGTCGCAATTGCAGCAGGCAACAACCCAATAGCTGCCATTAATGCCGTCATAACTACAGGGCGTACCCTGCTTATTACACCTTCCTTCACAGCCTTATCCAATGTCATTTTTTCAGCTAAATTTTTTCTAAATACACTTATTAGTATAACACCATTTTGAATACAAACGCCAAATAATGCAATGAAGCCGATTCCTGCACTTATGCTAAAATTCATACCTGTTAAATGCAAAGCCATTATACCACCTATTAATGCAAAAGGCACATTGAGTATAGTAAGCATCGCATCTTTTACGTTACCAAAGGTTATAAATAAAATTAAAAAGATTACCAATAGACATATCGGAATTATATTAGCTAAAGTATTATTTGCTCTCTGTTGGTTTTCAAATTCTCCGTTCCAGCTTATTCTAAAATCTTCTGTAAGTTTTATTGCTTTATCTACTTTTTCCTGTGCTTCTTTTATAGTACTACCAAGATCTCTATCCCTTACCGAAAATTTTACCGTTATATATCTTTCATTATTATCTCTGTAAATAAATGCCGGTCCAGTAAGTGTTTTTATATCAGCAATTTCTTTTAAAGGTATTTTGTTACCACCTGCTGATGGCACCATTAAATTTTCTATGGCCTCAGGGTCTCCCCTAAACTGTAGCATATACCTTACTCTTATGTCAAACTTACGCTCTCCCTCGTACAATTGAGTTGCAGCTTTGCCCCCAATAGCCATTTCTATTACACTATTAGCATCTGCGGGGCTTATGCCGTATAAAGCCATTTTAGCCTGGTTTAAATCTATCCTAAGTTCAGACTGGCCTAAGTTTCTAATGACACCTAAATCTTCCACTCCTTTTACATCTTTAAGGGTCGCATAAACTTTATTGGCTATTGAGTCGATAGCATTAAAATCGTTTCCAAATATTTTAACCGCTAAAGCTGCAGGTACACCTGCAATAGCTTCTGATACATTATCTCTGATAGGCTGCGAATAATTAAAACCAATACCTGGATATTGACTCAGTTTTTTATCCATTTTATTTACCAGTTCATCGTAAGTAATTTTTTCTTTCCATTCTTTTTCGGGAAATAAATCTACCGCAATTTGTACGTTAAAAAACCCTTTAGGATCTGTGCCGTCATTAGTTCTACCAACTTGTGTTAGTGCGTGCCTCACTTCACTAAACTGCCTCACATCATGCTCCAGCACTTGAGATAAACTATCTGCTTCATTTAACGATACACTGAGAGGCAGCTCGGCCGTGATCCACAATGCTCCTTCATTTAACGGAGGCAAAAACTCTGAGCCTAAAAATTTTGCTGATGCCAATGATAATACCATAATTGCAAATGCGATTATTACACTTGTTTTTTGATGACGATATACAACGTTTAATGCTTTACCTACAATACTTTCAAAAAAATGAACAATAGGATTGTGCTTTTCTTTTACATTTTTACGTAATAAAATACTTGATAATGCAGGTACCAATGTTAAAGTAAAAAGCAACGCACCTACTAAAGCAAAACCCAATGTATAAGCCAATGGGCTAAACATTTTTCCTTCTACTTTTTGAAAAGCAAAAATGGGGATTAAGCAGGTAAGTATGATTAGTTTAGAAAAGAAAATAGCTTTGCCCATTTCTGTACCCGTCTTTTTAAATAGCCCTAGTTTGGATAATTTATTGAACTTTTCCATACCTATTTCCCGGGCTTTTTGGTCTAGCACAACAAACAACCCTTCTACCATTACAACAGCACCATCTATTATGATTCCAAAATCTACAGCCCCCATGCTTAGTAGGTTTGCATTCATTCCTTTTAGGCGCATACACATAAAGGCAAATAATAATGATAGTGGGATAACGATGCTAACCGTAACAGTAGTTCGCCAATCTGCCATAAATATTAAAACAATTAAAGTAACTAAAAGAATACCTTCTAAAAGATTATGTATAACCGTTTCTGTAGCATAATCCATCAATATAGTACGGTCGTAAAAAGGTACAATTGATACATTATCCTTTTTTAATTTTTTATTCAGTTCAATAATTTTATTGTGTACACCTTTTAAAATATCAGTAGGATTTTCGCCCTTTCGCATAACTATTATTCCTTCTATCTGGTTTTGCTTTCCATCCAAAGAAACTGATCCGAGCTGCGGTTTTTTGCTTTCTTGTACATCTGCAACATTTTTTACAACTAGGGGAACATTATTTACTTCCTGTATTAATATGTTGTTTATTTCGTCTACATTATTTAATACGCCAATGCCTCTCACTACATAAGCCTGTCCGTTTTTTTCAATTACATCTCCCCCCACGTTTACATTACTTTTTGCAATTGCATTAAACACATCAAGCGGGGACAAATTGTATTTAGATAACAGAACAGGGTTTACACTTACTTCAAATGTTTTTTCTTCTCCACCAAAACTGTTTACATCTGCAATACCGGTTACACTTTTAAATGCTCTGTCTAAAACCCAATCTTGTATTGTAGTAAGTTCTCTTATGGTTTTTGTAGAACTCTGTAAAGTATATCTGTAAATTTCACCTGTAGGCCCATAAGGAGGCTGAACTTCAGGCTTTATGCCCTCGGGCAAATCTGCATTAATAATACGATTCATTATTTGCTGCCGGGCAAATTGATCATCTACACCATCATCAAATATTACGGTAATGTAACTTAGACCAAAAGATGAATTGGAACGTAGGTTTGTTCTTTTTTGTGTACTGTTTAATTCTATTTCAATAGGAATGGTAATAAATTTTTCTACCTCTTCGGCACTTCTCCCGGGCCATTGGGTAATAATAATTATTTGGGTATTAGTAACATCCGGGAAGGTTTCTACAGGAGTATTTTTATAACTGATATAACCAATTACTGCTAAAACGCCCGTCATAAAAAAAACAAAATAACGGTGTTGTAAACTAAAACGTATGATGCGTTGAATAAACTTATTCATAAACTATTCTTTAAAATTTTGTATTATTATTCCGTAAGTATAATTTATTAGAAGTATCTACGCTTACAATTTTTTGTAAGTACATATTGATATGAATTGAAAAGAATATTATTTGTAACACTATTAGTTAGCTACTTTATTAAAGGGCGTTTGATACAAAATTATGGCACTAGTATCCTTACATTTTAAACCAGAAATTTTTCTATTTATAAAATATTTTAAAAAGTATATTTCCACAATCTTTATAAAAATATAATTAAAGTTTTTTACTTAACCGTTAGTTTTCTATAAAGTAAAATCTGATTTTTTGTAATGATTTTTTGACCTTCCTGCAAGCCGGAAGAAATGAAATTAAAATTACCCACTACTTTTTTTATACTTACTTCCTGTACTTTAACATCATTATTATTATTATAAATTACAACAAAATTTTTTCCGTTTTCGCTTATAATGGAAGAAGATGGCACAGCTAAAGTTTGTGTACTGGTTGCATTGGAAATGATAATATTAGCGAACATAGAAGGCTTTAAAAGATGCTCTTTATTTTGTAATACAATTTTTATTTTCATAACTTTTGTTACGGGATCAAGTATTTGGTTTATTTTATCCACCTTACCGTTAAATACTTTATCAGGGTAAGCTACCGTTGTTACTGCGGCATTGTAGCCTTGTTTTACTTTTGCAATATCTAGTTCAAATACATTTGCCCAAATCCATACATCGCTAATATCGCCAATGGTAAAAAGGCTGTTGTTATTATCATTTCTTATAAAATTTCCTGGGTTTATTAATTTTTCTACAACAAAACCACTCCTTGGAGAAGCCACTGTATAATTTCCATTTGCTGAAGTACGTCCACCCCCATTGATAGCAATTTGGGTTTTTATTTTATTTGCATTTGCCAATGCTTTGCTATAGTTCTCTTTTGCTTCCAGATATTCTTTTTGACTGGCTATTCCGTTTTGGTATAAATGTTCCGCATTATCCACTGCCCGTTTATTAATAGAAACATCATTACCCGAGATAGATAAGTCAGAATAATTTCCCGATATATCAGCACTTTTTATGGTTGCTAATATTTGCCCTGCCTTTACATAATCGCCGACACTTACATTAGTACTTAACACATGACCGCTGCTAAATGGATATACTTTTACAACTTTGTTATCATCAAAACTTACTTCACCATTTAATTTTACTATATCATCTTCACTCCGCAATTGTACAGTATCTATTTGTAATAATTGCATTGTACTGTCACTTATTATTGGTTGTTTAGCTTCAGTTAAAGGCGTTTCTACTTTCTCCTTGCAAGCATTTATAAATTGCACAAATGATAGAATCAAAAGAATACATAAATATTTATTTCTCATTTCTAATTAAGGTTATAATTTGATGATAGTTTGATTTGTTATATAATTTATTTCAGAAAAGGCTTTTAACAAGGCAATATGTTGTTCTATTAATTTTAGTTTGGTATCCTTATAGGCATCAATAAAATCAATAAATTCTAAAAGATTTGTCCGTCTTTGCTGATAACTTTCTAACATATTTTGAAAAAGCTTATCATAAGTATTCGAAAAATCTAATTGCTCTTTATTATTTATTTGCTGATAGTATTTTATTTTGTTTACAGAGGTTTGAACTTCATTTTTTACTTTATTATTTTGAAAATCTACTTGTACCTCCTGTTGTTTTATACCAAGTTTTGCTGCATTAACATTGCCCTGGTTTTTATTAAAAATATTTAAGGGAATTGATGCAGTCAATCCATATAAATTACGGATGTAGCTGCTGTTTTGATCGTATTCTACTCCAAGTGTAACATCAGGCTTTGCCAAAGATTTTTGGTAAATCAAATTATCCTTTTGAAAATCTAATTGAGATTT
>JANLVW010000331.1:0-6190 GCA_031364205.1 Ferruginibacter sp. | reverse complement strand
CCGCTGTTTATCAAGTGCAATTTTATCTGCACTTTCTTTGGGCACCTGTACATATAAAACATACCATTTGCTATTGTAGTAATTGGCAAGCCTTGCTGTTTTTCTGATAACTGTTTTAGCAGTTTTTTCATTGCTACTTATACAGGCTAAAAAACGCTCATGCTTTATTGAATGAATTTTAGTAACCTCCGTTTCAACTTTTCTTACCACCTGCGATGCTACTTCTTTTAAGGCAAGCTCTCTAAGTTGTAAAATATGTGCGGGCTGAAAAAAGTTTTTTAACGCAGATTCAATTTTCTCGGCTTGGTAAATTTTACCTTCTTTTAAACGGGCTATTAATTCGTCTGCAGTTAAATCAATATTTACAACTTCATCGGCCTGGGCAATCACATTATCAGGTATTCTTTCTTTTACTTCTACACCGGTAATTTTTTTTACTTCTTCATTTAAACTTTCAATGTGTTGAATATTAATTGCACTTATTACATTTATACCTGCATCCAGAATTTCAAAAACATCCTGCCAGCGTTTTTCATTTTTACTACCCTCAATATTAGTATGTGCAAGTTCATCAACAACAACAACTTCGGGGCGAAGGCTTATAACTGCCTGTACATCCAGCTCATCTAATTCTTTGCCTTTGTAAAACAACTTTCGCCTCGGCACTACAGGTAACCCTTCAAGAAGGTCATGGGTTTCTTTTCTAAAATGCGTTTCTATGTATCCAATTTTTACATCAATACCATTTTTCAAAAGCGAATGAGCTTCCTGTAACATACGGTAAGTTTTCCCCACACCGGCACTCATACCGATGTAAATTTTAAATTTTCCCCGTCTCGACTTTTTTATAAGGTCGAGAAAATGCTGAACATTTGTTTCTTTATCTGTCATTTGTTGCTTAAAGATTTAAAATATAATCAGATTTTTGAAAGCAGGCATATGTTTAAAATGCATCATTAAAGATTAATAAATAAATGAAGCTTAAAATGTGCGACGCAACCGGAGTTCCACAGAAGATTCTCGATCGATAAATGATAGTAATTTATTGCCGCGCAATTAATTATTATTTAAAAAGAAACAGCCAGCGATGTTGTTAATGCAAAATTATTGTTTGTAAGATTATTTTTATTTGTAAAAATCTGATCTTTAGAATTTAAACCCCTTCCTTCAATTCTCCATAAAACATTATCTGCGACAGCATAATCAAAGTTTAGAGAATACCCAAAGGTTTTAAACCCATTGGGAGTACCCGAGTTTATAATTACTCCATTTTTATCTGAATAATATTCACCCCTTACAGCAATGGCAGATTTAGTAGAGGTACTAAATTTAAGAATTAAAACCGGTGAATACCAACAATTAAAGTTCTTGCTGTGCTTTTCTTTTTGTTCTGCGCCAATATCAAAACCTGCAGTTAAACCAACGGTGTTGCTAAGTTGTATTTGTGTATAAAAATTATGAAAATAGCGCATCTGCCTTACACTGTCAGCCTTATCGTTGCCCAGAAAAGAACTGCTGTTAAGTGTAATTTTTGACGTTGGTTTATAAGTAAGTTGGTGCCCGAATGCAGGCGTATTATTTCCATAAACCCTTTGTATATGCTGCCAGCCGTTTAAAATTAAACCACTCAGAAAAAGTTTTTCATTTGATGATGTATAAGAAACCTTTATTCCGCTTTCATAGTAAGGAGTATTATCTCCAAGTATACTTCTTGTAAGGGTAGGGCAATCTTTACCAATGGCACTTTCAAACCCAATATGTGAAGCAAATATTCCTGCATCTACCCAAATATTTTTAGTCTTAGCTATTTTTACTCCTGCGTTTGCTTCAAAAATATTTTTTAAAACACCGGGTTCTGCTGCCAGATTTGCATTCATATATGTACCGGCAGCAAGCGCTAAATTTGCACGGACATTATTTTTTAAGTACGCTGCTTTTACAAAACCTAGATTAAGGTTTACTTCATTGTGTCTATTGTAGGAATAAAAAAAACCTGGTTTTGTGTGGTTCAAAGGTCTTCCAAAGTCATAACTATAATAAGTTTCTACATATCCACTTATTTTTAGGGGAGATGAACTGTCTGTTTGAGCATTTGCTGAGTTACTATTTGCTAACTGCAAACCGGCTAACATTAATACTGCCAGTGCTTTAATATTTTGTTTCATATTTTTATTGCTTTACTTATAATTCTTATTTCTTTAAATTATCGAGTGCCAGGTTAAGTTTTAGAACATTAATTTTTTCCGGACCAAATAAACCTAACATAGATCCTTCTGTATTTTGCATCACAAGTTCTTTAATATTTGCTTCAGGAATATTTCTTATTTTGGCAATTCTTTTTATTTGAACATTTGCGCCTTGCACAGAAATATGAGGATCAAGCCCACTGCCACTTGCAGTAACCATTTCAGAAGGAATATCGGCTTTATTAACTTCAGGATTGTGAACCATAAAACTATCAATTCTGCTTTTCACCATTGCCAGATATTCAGAGTCTGAATTTGCCTTGTTACTGCCTCCTGAGCCTGCTGCATTGTAATCAACTGCAGATGGGCGAGAATAAAAATATTTATCGTCTGTAAATTTTTGACCAATGTTTGTATAAAAGGTTTTACCGTTTACGATTATAATTTCTCCCTTTCCTTTATTTGGTGCAAGTTGTGCGGCTCCTAAAATAATAATTGTGTAAATACCCGAAAAGAAAAGAAGACATACAAGGGTAAGTTTTAGAGCCGGCAAAAAATTTTTTTTCATTTTATTATTTTTAATTTTTATACTTTAATTTAAGTAACAGCAGTACTTTTATTTTCATTATTAAACAAATGCACCTACCAAAAGATCAATTATTTTTATCCCTATAAAAGGTATCAACACACCTCCTAAACCATAAATTAATAAGTTTCTGCGCAACAAGGCTGATGCACCGATAGGTTTATAAGCAACACCTCTTAATGCCAGTGGAATTAGCATAGGAATTATAATTGCATTAAATATTACTGCTGATAAAATTGCACTTTCGGGGCTGTGAAGTTTCATTATATTTAATCCTTGCAAGGCCGGTATTGATGTAATAAAAAGTGCCGGCACAATGGCAAAATATTTAGCTACATCATTTGCAATACTAAAAGTTGTAAGGGTACCTCTGGTCATCAACAACTGCTTACCTATTTCTACAATTTCAATTAATTTGGTAGGGTCGTTATCAAGATCAACCATGTTGCCTGCTTCCTTTGCCGCCTGCGTTCCGCTGTTCATAGCAACTCCAACGTCTGCCTGTGCAAGTGCCGGTGCATCGTTTGTACCATCACCCATCATGGCAACAAGTCTTCCTTCGTTTTGCTCTTTTTTTATGTAGTTCATTTTATCCTCGGGCTTGGCCTCCGCTATGTAATCATCTACCCCTGCTTTTTCTGCAATAAATTTTGCAGTCAGTGGATTATCGCCTGTAACCATTACAGTTTTAATACCCATTTTACGGAGACGCTCAAATCTTTCACTAATGCCTGGTTTTATAATATCCTGCAGTTCTATAACACCCAATACTTTTTCATTTTCTGTAACTACTAAAGGAGTACCTCCTTTGCTGGAAATAATTTTTACATTTTCTGCCACTTCTTCAGGGAAAACATTCCCTGCTTTTTCGCTCAATTTTCTCATAGCGTCTGAAGCCCCTTTTCTAATTCTGCTGTTGTCAAAATCAATACCAGAGCTTCTTGTTTCTGCAGTAAATTTTATATAACGTGGCGCATTTAATTTTATACTGTTTTTATCAATGCCGGAAAGCTCAATAATTGATTTACCCTCTGGTGTATCATCTGCAATTGAACTAAGTACCGCTGCATTAATAAACGTTTTTTCGTCTACAGCATTTGCAGGATAAAACTTGGTTGCTTTCCGGTTACCGATTGTTATTGTTCCGGTTTTATCTAACAACAATACATCAATATCACCTGCAGTTTCTACTGCCTTACCGCTTTTGGTAATTACGTTTGCACGCAAAGCCCTGTCCATACCGGCAATACCTATGGCAGATAAAAGCCCACCTATAGTTGTTGGAATTAAGCATACAAACAGTGCAATAAATGCAGATATGGTGATGGGGGTGTTTGCATAATCTGCAAAGGGTTTCAATGTTATAGTTACTATTATAAATACCAATGTAAAGCCTGCAAGTAAAATGGTAAGTGCAATTTCATTGGGTGTCTTTTGCCTGCTTGCTCCTTCAACCAACGCAATCATTTTATCAAGAAAACTTTCGCCGGGCTCTGTAGTTACCTGTACTTTTATCTGATCTGACAAAACTTTTGTACCACCGGTTACACTACTTTTATCACCGCCGGCTTCTCTAATTACAGGTGCGCTTTCACCCGTAATAGCACTTTCATCAATAGTTGCAAGTCCTTCTACAATTTCTCCGTCAGAGGGAATGATGTCTCCTGCTTCACAAAAGAAAATATCCCCTTTTACCAAACTTGCACTGCTAACTATCTGGTAAGCCCCTCCTTCGGAGGGGTTTGGGGAGGCTATTTTCGCCGGTGTTTCTTCTCTTGTTTTTCGCAAACTATCAGCCTGTGCCTTGCCTCTTGCTTCTGCTATAGATTCGGCAAAATTGGCAAACAAAAGCGTTATAAACAATACAGCCGTAACAACCATATTATAAATAAGTCCACCCTGGTTTTTTTCACCCATCACTATCCATATACAAACGCCAGCCATTACCAAAGTGCCTATCCAAACGGTAAACATTACGGGGTTCTTAATCATTTTCACCGGATTCAATTTCCGAAAAGACTCTGCAAGTGCGCCTTTGATAAGGCTTCCGTCAAAAAGCTTAGTATTTTTATTTGAATTGTTTGACATAATATTTTAATTAATTCTGATAATAATTTTAATTACACACCGTTTAAACTTCAATTTTTTTTACATCTTCATTTTGACAGAAAACAAAAAAGTTCTTCACTTATGATTACTATTTTCTCATTCCAAAATATTCTGCAATTGGGCCCAGAGTGAGCGCAGGAAAAAATGCAAGTGCTGCGACAATGGCAATTACTGCAAAAACCATTAAACCAAAGGTGGAAGTGTCTGTCTTTAGAGTTCCTGCACTTTCGGGGATGTATTTTTTTGATGCAAGAATACCGGCAATTGCTACAGGGCCAATAATTGGAAGATAACGGGCGAGTAACATTACAATACCGCATGAAATATTCCAGAACGGTGTATTGTCCCCAACAGATGATCCATTACCATAACCTAGTCCTTCAAAACCACTGCCGTTGTTGGCACTGGAGGACGTAAACTCATACAGCATTTCACTAAAACCATGGTAGCCCGGATTGTTTATCCAATGCGCATGTGCGGTTGGGTTATGAGAAAAAATATAACTGGCCAATGCTGTACCTCCCAATATTAATAACGGGTGTAATAAAGCAATTATCATGGCTATTTTCATTTCTCTCGCTTCAATCTTTTTACCCAAAAATTCAGGCGTTCTACCAACCATTAAGCCACTTATAAAAACTGCCAGTATAATAAATATGTAAAAGTTTAAAAAGCCTACGCCAACGCCACCGTAAAATGAATTGATCATCATTCCAAGCATTTGAAACATACCCGCCAGCGGTGTAAAACTATCATGCATTGCATTTACACTTCCTGTAGATATTATTGTTGTGGCAATACTCCAATAAGCTGAAGCCGGAGTACCAAAACGAATTTCTTTGCCCTCCATATTACCTATAGATTGTGTAATACCCATACCGGATATTGCATGGTTGCCGTGCATTTCAACAATTACGGTGGGTATTAAAAGGAGGAAAAAACCTATGGTCATTACGCCATAAACCATCCACGCAAACTTGCGTCGCTTTATAACAAAACCCAAGGCAAATATCATCGCAAGTGGTATCAGCATCTGCGTAATAATTTCAATCAGGTTAGTAAAGTAACTTACGTTTTCTAAAGGATGTGCGGAATTTGCACCAAAAAAACCACCACCATTTGTACCCAAATGTTTAATGGCTACAAAAGCTGCTACCGGTCCTCTGCTTACATGCATGGTATCACCTTGTAAAGAAATTACTGTATCCTTGCCTTCCATAGTCATTGGAGTGTTATTAAAAACCAACAGCAACGCTACAACAACTGCTATGGGAAATAGAATGCGTGTACAAGACCGAACAAACAAGTG
>JANLVW010000302.1:0-2504 GCA_031364205.1 Ferruginibacter sp. | reverse complement strand
TTCTCATCTCCGGTAAAATTACTTTCACCATAAATTGCAATACCAGCATAGCCTGCAAGAGTAGTATTATCTAACCGTGCCGAATCTCTTATTTTAAATGTTTTTAAAACGCCATCAATAGTAGCCACAATTGAATCTGTTGATATTATTGCGGAACCGCCATACGATTGGATGAATGTACAGGTTGAGGTTGTGCTACTGCTTGTTAATGTATAAGTAAAACTACCTCCTGCAGTTGGAGTGCCTGTTGCAAATAAAGTTACGCTTTGAAGATTAGAAGTAGCAGATAAAATGCCATTCCCTGTAAACGTTACACCATTTGAAGTTGTAGTTGTAATTGAATAGGAACCACCTGAAGGAGAGGTAACATTTATTTTTACCGAATCTCCGGCTGTTGTAGTTCCTGCTTGATAATTACCGAAAAAAGTTGGATTAGTAGGACATTCAAAAGTAAACATATTAGAACCGCCACCTCCACCCCCGGCACCTGTTACAGTCACATTAAACTGACATACACTTGTATCAAACTTTACAGTAAACATATTGGAACCTGCAGCCAGTGGCTTCCCTGAGCCAATTAAGCGTATAGTATTTAAACCCTGCACAGCAAAAAAACCTGCTGCATAAAATGAATATCCGTTTATTGAATCTGTTTTTATGAAGTAGCTACCCGGTTCTGAAACACTAACCTGTATGTCAACATAATTAATTGTGGGCTTTAATAAAGAATCTTTATTGTAGCTCCCATTAACATTAAAAGGCAAACATTCACCTGCTGCATCTTTCATTAAAGTTCCCTTTCCAAGACCCGCTTCATAGCTTAATTCTTTCTGGCACGAGGAAATTAAAAAAGAAACAGCAATTAATAAAAAAAACAGACGGAAGTATTTCATAATAAGATTTTTATAAAAGATTTTGTTTAAGACTGCTTAGATAGCTAAAGTTATGCAATCAACAAAAGATTTTACGGCTAACGATTTCGCCGGATTGCCAATTTTTTCTTAAAATAATTTTTAATACAAATTTTATGACTAACGTAAATACTAGGGTTTAAAGTATAAAATCAATATTAAATAAAGTATAGAGGTTTGAAACACCTGTTTTATAAAGTTTGGTCAGGTGGCAACTGTAAAAACAAACTAATAGTATCCAAAGAGAAGTAGCCAGTGCTTAATTAACAATTTGGCTACAATAGCATTATTAAATGATTTAAAAGAAGAATAGTTATTGCAAACTTTTATGAAATATGAGATTGATCGTCTGTTAATGATACTGTTTCCACAGTTTGATTTTCCACCAAAACGTGCTGCTGTTTAAACATTTTTTTTTGAAATAAAAATATAGTTATTACTCCTGTAGTGATCGAAGCATCCGCAATATTAAATATTGGTCTGAAAAACTCAAACGATTCTCCTCCTAAAAATGGAAACCAGCTTGGGTAACTACCCCGTAAAACCGGGAAATAGAGCATATCTACAACATTGCCATGTAAAAATGAAGCATATCCGTTGGTAGCAAAAACTGCCAGTCCGCCATAATTTAAATAGTCATTTATTTCTTTATTAAAAACCATTCCCTTGTCAAATATTAACCCATAAAAACAACTGTCAATCAGGTTACCAAGTGCACCGGCATATATTAAAGATGCGCAAATAATAAACCCCTTACTGTAACCTTTTTTTATAATACTGCCCAGATACCAGGTACCAAAAACCACAGCACCCATTCTGAAAATGGTAAGCCCCATTTTACCCCAATTACCACCGAAAATCCAGCCATAAGCCATGCCCGGATTTTCAACAAAATATAACTGAAACCAGCTTCCTGCTATTGATCTTGATGTATTTAGTGGAAAGGAGGTTTTTACATAAACTTTGAGAGTTTGGTCTGCAATAAGTACCAAAAGAACAATTAGAACTAAGTGAATTTTTTTCATATAAGATCGCAAATATAGATATTAGAAATTAAAGGACTGGTGGATTACAATTGTAAATAAATATGAAATTATGCAGCAATATTGCTATTCTTCAAAATATACCCGCTTCACCCTTTGAGAAATGTTGGTAAGAATTTCATAAGAAATTGTTTGTGCCCATTCTGCAATGACAGATACATTAGGCTCTTCCCCAAACACAATTACTTCATCCCCTTCCAAAACTTCCATATCAGTAATATCCAGCATAGTCACATCCATACAGATATTACCAATTACTGATGCACTGTTGCCATTTACAAGCATTTTACCTTTGCCGTTACTTAATAAACGTGGGTAACCATCAGCATAACCAATTCTTACTGTTGCAATTTTTAAATCTTTTTCAGCAATTGCAGCCCTGTTGTAACCAATACTTTCACCTTTTTTACATGCTTTATTTGGGCTATTGTTGTTTTTAGGGTAGTTACATTTTGTAGTTTATGCTGAACGGCAGCTGTGCCATCTATTCCATACATCCCAATTCCTAACCTTATCATGTTCATCTGTAAATGTGGATGGCGGTAAACCG
>JANLVW010000288.1:0-2744 GCA_031364205.1 Ferruginibacter sp. | reverse complement strand
TTACTGTTACTACCGGATTATATATGGTGGAGTTGCTAAGTCCAAAACTGGGGGACCATACAATTTTTTTATTAGAAGGACTTACCGATAATGTTTCTTTATTATTTATACATGTGGCAACTAAATTTGGCGTTACAACCGCAGTAAATTTGGGAAAAACTGTTATAATGGAACTGTCTTTAAGCGAGCAATTTTCATTGGTTGCAATGGCATAAATTTTTGTGCTCTTAACCGGAGTTGTAAAGGTTGTATCACAAGTTGCACAGATTACCATGCTTACGGGTGCCCATTTAAGAGTGTCGGTGTGGTAGCCGGTTAATGTTATTGTTTGTCCTGCACAAATTTGAGCATTTCGTGGAAATATGCGCAAAAAAGGAGATTCCTTTACGACCACATTTTTTATAAGGGTATCAATGCATTCATTCTTGTCCTTTGCTATTAATGTTATAGAGTAATCGCCTTCAGCGTGATAAACAAATGGTGCGGGCTGATATGCAGTATCACTTAAACCGGGTATACCAAATGTCCAAGCCCATTTTTTTATGGTATCGCTTGCTAGGTAGGGTAATGAAGTGTTGGTTATTATAAAATCGTTTTTTGCGCAAGAGGTAGAATCAGTGATATAACTAATTTTAGGACCACCTATTCTAACTGATTTATTTAAGCGAATTGTATCTGGACAATATTGTGGACCGTTTTCTAAGATTACATAATTTCTATTGAAGTTGCCAAAACTATCTGCTCTTATAAAATATGGTGTAGGAGAAATAATATTTTGCAGACCCAAAACCGACCAGCTATACGCTAAATTGGTATTGCTATAATTATTTGAAACCGAAAATTTCGTTGGTGATTTTTTGCACAAAAAAGTGTCTGGATTTAGAAGTGTTGGATTTGCAGTAAATATGGGGTATCCGATAGTGTCTCTGCATCCTGTGCTATCATCAGCAATTATTAATCTGCTATTAAAAGCACCTGATATCGGAAAGGTATGTGTGGCATTTGTAGTAAAAACACTTGCACTACTATCGCCAAAAGTCCACTCCTTAAAACTTTGATTGCCCAAAGAGGTGTTTGTAAAATTAAATTTATTTTTGGCTGTGCAGGAATTTGCATAATTGTAAGTGGCTATAACACCGATAATATTTATCGTAAAGCTGTAGGATTGTCCTGCGCAATCATTGTTGATTGGTGTTACTGTCACTTTTTTAATGCCAAGCGAACTATATTTATGGCTTGCCGTTACGTCGTTTATAAATTCCTGTGCCCCATCACCATACTCCCATTTATACTTAAAAGCGAAGTCTGATTTTACAGAAAATCTAGCTATTTCATTGCCACAGTAAATCGATTTATCAGGAGAGGCCTCCAAAATACTTGGAGCTAAACCAAAGAAAATGGTAGGATACTTAAACGTATTGGTACAGCCTTCCTGCGTTGTGATGATTAAAACAGGATTAAAGTTTCCGGCGGTTGAATAAAGATGTGTTATACCGGAACTGCTTGTATTGCTTATTGCTGAACCATCGCCAAACGACCATGCATAATTTATAACCTTACTACCTAGAGGAACGTCAACTGTAGTGCCCTCAAAATTTACGTTGGCAGGAGCACAGCCATTTATTGGAGCCACAGTTGAATTAATAAGGGGAAGCTTTACCTGTACTAAAGAATTGCCTGAATACGTACATCCAAAAGTGTTGGTAACCTTTACGCTTGTGTTGAATGTACCAAAATTTGTGAAACTATGGGTAATATAACTGCTGTTACTTACCACTATCGGACCACCATCGTCAAACCCATATTGAAATGTTGCATTCGGCGCAGCGGTAAGACAATTAAAACTCACCGTATCAGGCTTACAAATGTAGCTCCTGTTAGTAGTAAAATTTGCTGTAACACCTGGGTTTACAACAATTGTTTGAGTAGTTTCTAATGCAGAATTATTAAACACTGCCACAAGTTTTACAATATAAGTACCCGCTGTAAAAGTAATACTTGGAATTGCACTGTTGCTGGTTTGTCCATTACCGAAATACCAAGTGTAGCCCACTAAAGTGCCGGTACTGTTAGCTTTAAAATTAATAACCGCAGGACTGCAAAGAATTGTATTTCCGTTAGGACCCGTATAGGTGAACGAAACAGTTTGGCTAAAACCGTTTAAATAAAAAAAGCTTAAAAAAAGGGAAATTAATAGTTTAAACATTAAATATGAGTTATACCAAAAAAGTTTTTTATGCAGAGGTAGATTTTA
This sequence comes from Ferruginibacter sp., assembly GCA_031364205.1. GTDB lineage: Bacteria > Bacteroidota > Bacteroidia > Chitinophagales > Chitinophagaceae > Ferruginibacter. The sequence continues at coordinate 490 of JANLVW010000288.1, read as the reverse complement.
AAACGCATTTTTCGGCTAAAAAAAACGTTTAAATTTTTACTTAAACTCTTTTGTTGAAAACTTTTTGTAAAGATTCTAGTATCTTCTTGTAGTTAACTCATACACATAAAAATTATACGCCAACTTTTTATTTCTTACAATTGGTATTGTTGCAATAGAATCTACTTTGCTGTAATAATTTCCAAAAGCTTTTTTAGCATCAAAATAATCGTAAGAATGAACAATGGCATAAGCAGTATCCATTTTAATATTTGCCGTATCATATTTTAACCGCCATGCAAAATGGTGAATATCTAAAACCGAACCTAAGCCAATCATTTTTATATTTAGCGGTCGGGCAAAATAATATTCATCATGGGCGCCCCACCATGTATTGCAAACCATCGGATGTTTTGACGAGGTATTTCTGGATTTATAAATTGCAGCAAATTTTTCACCGCCCTCCTTCCAACCATAGGCATCTAAACTAATATCTGTTTTACCTAAACCT
>JANLVW010000279.1:0-3564 GCA_031364205.1 Ferruginibacter sp. | reverse complement strand
TGTGTATATCTTTTTTTACCTGAATGGTATACTAAAATTTCAAAAACTTCTCCTGAAACTTTTTTAATTGTAACCATTGCAGTTTTTATAGCAATATTCTTCTACGCATTTACAAGAATGCATTTTAAATGGGAGATGAATGAACAACTTTATAAAGAAATAAAATATAAAGAGAAAAAATTGGCTCGCATGCAGCCAATTCCCTCAACTGATACTCTTCATAAAAAATAAATAAACGACAAATGAAAAAATGGCTTTGTGTAATGGCAATATCAACATTGGTATTTGCAGGTTGTAAAAAAGATGAAGGATGCAAGTCGGTTACTCCTACCACTATTGCTTCTGCGAGTGAGACTTCCTATTTGCAAAATTATTTAACGGCAAATGCGTTAACTGCAACAGAAAAAAACGGGATGTTTTATTCAATAGCTACTCAAGGGAATGGAAGCTCTCCAAATCAATGTTCATCCATAAACTTAACTTATACCGGAACGTTAATTACCGGTACGACCGATGGTGGTACTTTTGACGCAACACCGGTAGGGCAGACAAATACTTTTACTCTTTCAGGTTTAATAGAGGGTTGGAGAATCATTTTTCCACTGGTAAAAGCCGGCGGTACTGTTACGCTGTATATTCCACCATCTTTGGCTTATGGTGCGCAAAGTCAGCCTGCACGCCCCGGTTTTGTTGCATTGCCTGCTAATTCTTATCTAAAATTTGTTGTATCGTTAAAAGCTGTAAACTAGTTTCAATACTTTACCCTAATTTGCCCCGATTAAACGTCGGGGTTTTTTTATTTAAATTATTTGTTGTGGCACACGAATCTATATCTGTATTTGATATGTTTAAAATTGGCGTAGGGCCAAGCAGTAGTCACACGCTTGGTCCATGGCGTGCAGCTCAATTATTTACAAAACAACTGGAAGAAAAAAATATTTTAAACAGTGTAACAGCTATTGAAGTTTTGTTATATGGATCTCTGGCTAAAACCGGTGTCGGGCATGGCACTGCCATAGCTGTACAGCTTGGCTTAAGCGGAGATGATCCCGTAACATTTGATGTTGAAAATATTAATGCAAAAATTGCTGATATAAAAAGCATGCAAAAACTTTTGCTAGCCGGCAGGCATGAAATAGATTTTATTCCCTCTGATGATATTGAATTTCTTTTTACCGAAACTTTGCCGTATCACCCAAATGCACTTACTTTTTTAGTATCACTAAATGACGGGAATAATTTTGCAGAAACATATTATTCCATAGGCGGTGGTTTTGTAACACAGGAAAAGAAAGAAAATACAAAAAAAAATAATACTCCGGCAGATATTTCTCTTCCTTTTCCGGTTAATACCGCAGATGAATTGTTGCACTGGTGCCGCAAAACAGGTATGTCGATACATGAGGTTGTTATGGAAAATGAACATGCCTGGAGAAGTGAAAAAGATACAAAGAAGGGGTTGCTGGAAATTTGGAGGATAATGAAAGAATGCATGTACAGAGGTTGCCACACACAAGGTTATTTGCCCGGCGGTTTAAATGTTAAGCGACGTGCTTTTGATGTAAATAAAAGATTATTGCAAAACAGACCATATACAAATTACAATGAATGGCTTATAAAAATATTAGAAGGTGGCCACCGTTTTAATTATATATTAGACTGGGTAAGTTGTTTTGCGCTTGCCGTAAATGAAGAAAATGCATCTTTTGGGCGGGTAGTAACAGCACCAACGAATGGCGCAGCCGGTGTTATACCTGCAGTACTGCAATATTTTATTATTTTCTGCGATGGAAATGATGATGATAAAATTATAAAATTTTTATTGACTGCTTCAGAGATCGGTAGCATTTTTAAAAAAGGTGCAACCATTTCTGCAGCCATGGGAGGTTGCCAGGCAGAAATTGGTGTAAGTAGTTCTATGGCAGCTGCGGCACTTACAGAAAGCCTTGGTGGTACGCAAAGGCAAGTTTTAATGGCAGCTGAAATTGCTATGGAGCATCACCTCGGTATGACCTGTGATCCTATAGGTGGATTGGTACAGATACCATGTATAGAAAGAAATACAATGGGTGCAATAAAAGCTATAACCGCATGTCAGCTTGCTTTGCAAAGCACTCCTGATTTTGCAAAAGTAAGTTTGGATGGTGTAATAAAAACTATGTGGGATACTGCTTTAGATATGAACAGTAAGTACAAAGAAACTGCTGATGGCGGGCTTGCAGTTAATATTCCTATAAGTTTAAGTGAGTGTTAGGTAGTGATTAGTAATTAATTCTGAGAAGGAACAAGAATTTAAAATATTATCTATTCCTCAAATGTTAATGGTTACAATCTCAATACTCAATTACAAACCATAATTCCTTTTTAAATCCCTGTCGTTTTCTCTGCTCTTAATGGTTTCCCTTTTATCAAAGTTTTTCTTTCCTTTGCCAAGACCAATATCCATTTTTGCAAGGCCTTTTTCATTTATGAAAATCTTGAGTGGAATAATGCTGTAACCTTTTTCTTTGCTTTTTTCTTCCAGTTTTTTGAGCTCTTTTTTATTCAACAACAATTTTCGTTCTTGCAAAGGCTCATGGTTGGCATAAGTACCAAAAGCGTATTCAGAAATGTGCAGGCTTTTTACGTACAATTCACTCCGGTCAAAAATGCAGTAACTATCATTAAAACTTGCCTTACCGGAACGTAGAGATTTTATTTCTGTTCCCTGTAATACAATGCCTGCAGTGTATGTAGCCTCAAAAAAATATTCGTAGTAAGCCTTTTTGTTATTCAATTCCACTTTACTGTTTTTCCAAAGTTAAAAAATTAAGCTGTAAATGTTTAGTAAGAATTGTTACAAAACATTTTCTTTCAATACTTTTATGGAATGAAGGAAACCATTACCGGAAAAAACATTTTTGTAAAAATGCCTCCCCTGCAGCGCATAAGCCTTAGTTTTATTTTTGCCCTGCTCATTTTTTTTCTTATAAGAAATACGCATTTGGGTATGCTATACATAATCGTTACTACCTGGTGTGCATTTGCATTTAGTTACATCATTACCTCTTGGACGGTGATTTTTAGCAGAAGCATAGATCAAATAAAAAAGATGGCTCAGAAAGATGATGGTAGCGACATTTTTGTCATAGTATTCACCATCATAACCTCTTTTGCAGCCATGGTAACGGTTTTAATGCTGATTGTAGCTTCTAAAACAGACAATAGAAATGAACTGCTGCGGGTAATTATTTGCTTTAGTTCTATAATGTTATCATGGATGTTGGTTCATACCATTTTTACTTTTCATTATGCACATTTATATTATGATGCCGATATGGTTAATAAAACTACATTAAAAAGAGGTCTTAAGTTTCCATCAGATGAAGAGCCCGACTACCTGGATTTTGCTTATTTTTCTTTTATCGTAGGCATGACGTTTCAGGTATCTGATGTGGAAGTGACCGACAAAAAAATGCGCCGCCTTGTGCTGCTGCACGGGCTTATAGCTTTTGTATTAAACACTTTTGTTGTAGCACTCACCATTAATTTTATTGCAGGGTTAAGTAAATAAAGTAAGGCTTT
>JANLVW010000273.1:0-10820 GCA_031364205.1 Ferruginibacter sp. | reverse complement strand
TTGTATTTTTCTTCGTCCAGCATATTTATCAATGCCGTAAAATGCTCTATTGGCCACTCTCGTGAACTGCCCTGAGATTTTGGATGAATAACTATATTGAATTTATTTTTCTTAAGAAGTTGCTGATATTGCTGCTGCAGAGGTTCTAAATTTTGTAGACCAAAAAATGTTTGAAGTTCTGTAATGCTGTATATTTTATTTATGCCAAGCGGTGCAAGTAATTGTATGTTTAGCTGTGCTTCGTGCAATGCAGAAGTTTTTCTGCGTAACGGCACCAGTTTAGTGCAGGTTAGCCAATGATAGATTCTGCTCGAAGTACCAATACGCATTGGTATTTGTAAAGCCTTTGCCCGCTGTGCTACTTTTTTATTGGTGCGTACGTGAATTATTGCCTGGGGCTTTAATCCACCAATTAATATTTCTTGTAAAAAAAAATCTTCTTCGTCAATAAATTCATCTACATGAATACAGGCATCAACCAATGCTTTCGTATACTTTTTTCCGAGTACTGCAATTTTAATTTCGGGAAAATTTGCCTTTATTATACCTGCCATTGGCAACATTAAAACCATGTCGCCAATTCCATCATTGCGGCTCAGTATTATGTTTGCAGGTAAATTCATTTTCATCATTATTACAGCGCAAAATAAGATTTTTAAATATGGCGCTTCAAAAATAAGAAAGCGGTTTTCAATTTGCTGTGTAAATGATTGTATTAACTTTGTTTTTTAGCTATGACAAATTTCATCCCACTATTCCCCCTCGCATTAGTCGTTTTTCCAGACGAAGAACTAAATCTGCACATTTTTGAGCCCCGCTACAAACAACTTGTAACGGACTGCTATGCTAATAAAAAACCTTTTGGTATACCTTCTGTTATTAATAATGAAGTGAGTGAATATGGCACACTGGTAGAAATAATTGAAATTTCTACTGTGTATGAAAATGGTGAAATGGATATAAAAACCCGTGGCACCGTTGTATTTAAAATTCTGGAAAAAGTTGAGGCATTGCCTGAAAAGCTTTACCGGGGTGCTATTGTAACTTATCCCGCTACAAAGTTTATTGGCAGCCTACCGCTTATGACCAAAATACTGGAAAGTATAAGAACCCTGCATGTTCTGCTAAACGTTACCAAACAGTTTAAAAAAACCGATGCGGAATTAATCAGTTTTGATGTGGCCCATCACGCAGGTATGGCTTTGGAAGATGAGTACCAGTTGCTGCAATATGAACACGAACTTCACCGGCAGGAATACATTAAAAGGCATTTGGTAAAAGTGCTGGAAGTGATGACGCAGATGGACAAACTGAAAGATAAAATTATGCTGAACGGGCATTTTAAAAATCTGGAAGGGTTTGGATTTTAGATCAGACACAAGATTTTAGATACAAGATATTAGAAAGACGACAGGCGATGCCTAATCTTCCTAGGGAAAAATTAAGCTTTGGCATTTCACCATTAACTTTTCACAACTAACCATTCTCTATGACCACCCTTTGCTTCGATTTTGGAAACACCCGTTTAAAAGTTGCTGTTTTTAAAGATAACAAAATGCAGGAAGCAATTGTTTTAAAAGATGATTATGAAACCACCGTAATGTTACTTTTAGCAAAACATAAACCGGAACACAGTATTTTATCTTCTGTAATAAAACACAACCCAGTAATAGAGACCATTCTTGCCTCACAAAGTACTTTTCATTTATTATCGGCCACAACAAAAATAAATTTTACAACTCCTGTTGGCAAGCCCGAAACCATTGGTGCGGACAGGCTTGCGTTAGTAGCCGCTGCTGTGCATTTTTATCCTCAAAAAAATAATTTAATCATTGGGTTAGGAAGTTGCATTACGTACAATTTTGTAAACCAGTACCATAAGTTTTTAGGTGGAGGTATTTCGCCGGGTATGGATATGCGTTTTAAAGCGATGCACGATTTTACAGCACTGTTGCCGCTTGAAAAGGAAACCTGGAATATTCCGTTAATTGGCTATGACACGAGAACTAATTTGCAAAGCGGTGTACTTAATGGAATGGCTGCTGAAATAGAAGGTATTATACAAAAATATGAGGCAAAGTATAGCAACTTTAACGTGGTTTTAACCGGGGGCAATAGTTCGTATTTTGCCGGGCAGCTTAAAACCCGGATATTTGCCGACCATAATTTTTTATTTAAAGGACTGTATGCACTTAGCCAACTCAACAACTGCGGTAATTAAAAGAATTACCTTGTTCACTTTTTTAAGTTTTATATATACGTTCGCATCAGCTCAGGAAAATTCCCCTTACTCCCGTTACGGTATGGGTGATGTTGTACCAAATCAAAATATTGTTAGTCGCAGTATGGGCGGTATTAGTGCTGCGTTTGTAGATTCAGTTGGTTTTATTCCGTACAAAATTTTAAACGGTATTTTATATTTTCCTTCCTCTTCCATTAATTTATCTAACCCTGCATCATTGGGAGGTTTAAATACAACCATATTTGATGTTGGTGGCGAAGTTGATGTACGTACATTAAAAAACAACAATTCTCCACAAAAATACAAAGCTACCAATACACTTATTTCTTATCTGCAACTTGGGTTTCCTGTCACTCCTAAAAAAATGCTTGCAAAAGGAAATCATGTAAATATTGCTTTTGGTCTTCGCCCTGTTACCCGCATTAACTATAAAATACTGGCGGAGAAAAATCTGGAAGGTATTGACAGTGTTACCACGCTGTATGAAGGTACCGGTGGTATAAGCCAGGCTAATCTTAGCACAGGTGTAAAAATTAAAAATTTTAGTTTTGGTGCAAGTACCGGATATTCTTTTGGCAACAGGCAAAACAGCACCAAGCTAATTTTAAAAAAGAGTGACAGTACTCGTTATATGCAATCCAATACACAGGGAGATGCCCGTTTTGGTGGCTTTTTTTTAACGCTTGGTGCGCAATATGGTATCCGTTTAAAAAATAAAAATGTTTTACGTCTTGGTGTATCAACCAATCTTCAGCAAAATTTAAAAGCCAAAAGAGATAACATAAATGAAACTTTTGTCTACGATAATAATGGCAGCACTATTGGTATTGATACTGTTACCAATGTTCTAAATCAAAAAGGAACAGTTACATTGCCGGCCACTTACACTGCAGGTTTTACATACACAACAAAACACTGGATTTTTGGTGCCGATTTGGATTATGCCCAATGGTCAAAATACAGTTATTTTGGTGAAAAGGATGCCGTTCAAAACAATACTACAGTTCATATGGGTGCACAATATTTTCCTGCTGACCCTACTACCCTATCAACCAAATATTGGAGATTTGTAAAATACCGTGCAGGGTTATACTTTGGCAATGATTATGTAAAAATAAACAATGAAAACAGGCCTGGTTATGGTTTAACGCTTGGTGCAAGTTTACCCCTAACCTCTTTTCAAAGATTGCGTGTAGGAGAATTTGTTACGCTTAATACCGGTTTAGAAATTGGACAGCACGGTAACAAACAAAACCAGAGTTTAAGAGAGGAATTATTTAGAGTCCATTTTGGCATATCAATGAGTGCTACATGGTTTCAAAAAAGCAAATACAATTAATTGTATGTAGAATTTATTAAATGAAAAAAAATAAAGCACATAAATTTATTTTAGCAGCCCTTTTTACAGGCTGCTTTTTTTTATGCTCCTGCGAAAATGACGTAAATGAGGTATACAATCTCAATAAAAAAACCGGCAGTACTGAAGAAGCAACTTTTATAAAAATAAATTACACTATTGGCGGTAAAGCAAAAGCCATACTTACGGCTCCGCTAATGTTGCATGTAGAAGATTCTACAACCTACTATGAATTCCCTAAAACGCTTTATGCAGAATTTTATAATGTTGACGAGATTAAAGAAAGCAAACTAACTGCGTTGTATGGGAAATATAAAGATGGGGAAAGTTTGATCTATTTACGAGACAGTGTAAAAATTATTAATTTATTAAAAGGCGATACTATTTATTGTGATGATTTGTATTGGGACAGAAACCGAAAGGGCGTAGAATTTTATACCAATAAAAAAGTCCGCATCCGGCAAAAAGACGGGCAGTACATGAATGGCAGCGGCATGGAAGCTGATCAGGGATTTAAAAATTATCACATGCTACATCCCAACGGAATCATTAATTCAAAAGGAGATGGTTTTCCAAAATAGAAAAGCCAAAGCGAAGGATATGGGAAAACCAATTCAAAAACTGCAAAGAAATAAATATCTTACATTTCTTTTCTAAAGCGTTACGGAATTTTAATTTTCAAATTACATTCATTTATAAAATAATATTATGGAATATCGTCGTCTCGGCCGTTCCGGTCTTCAATTAAGCGTTCTTTCTTTTGGCAGTTGGGTAAGCTTCAGCAAACAGATAAATGATAAAACTGCCGATGAATTAATGGGACTTGCTTACGATAACGGCATCAATTTTTTTGACAATGCAGAAGCATATGCGCTGGGCGAAAGTGAAAAAATGATGGGGCGTATTTTAAAGAAAAAGAAATGGGACCGCACCTCTTTTGTATTATCATCAAAAGCATATTTTGGCTGGCATGGCAATGAAAATAAACCAAACCAAACAGGTAACAGCCGCAAGCATTTAACAGAAGCCTGCAGCGAAGCTTTGCAGCGCATGCAGGTAGATTATCTGGATCTTTTTTTTTGCCACAGGGCAGATAAAAATACGCCTGTAGAGGAAACTGTCCGTACCATGAATACGCTTATACAGCAAGGCAAAATCCTTTATTGGGGCACAAGCGAGTGGACGGGTGTAGAAATTATGGAAGCACATAGAATTGCAGAAAAATACGGTTTAGTAGGCCCAACAATGGAGCAAGCGCAGTACAATTTATTTGAAAGAAATAAAGTGGAAGCTGACTACGCTGAAATCTATAAAAACGTTGGGTTAGGTACAACTATTTGGAGTCCTTTATCCTCAGGTTTGCTTACCGGTAAATACAATGATGGCATTCCCAAAAACAGTCGCTTTGCAATGGCAGATATGAGCAGCATTAAAGCAAATGTTATACAGGATGATAAAATAAAAAAGGTAAAAAAATTAGGAGAGCTTGCAGCAAAAATGGATGTAAATATTGCTGCATTAAGCATTGCATGGTGCATAAAAAACCCAAATGTAACCACGGCAATATTGGGCGCCACAAAAAAACAACAGCTTATTGAAAACCTTTCGGCACTTGAGGTATTGCCCCTCTTAACTGCTGATGTGCTTGATAAAATTGAGAAAATATTTCAAAACAAACCGATAATACTTTAACCGCATGGTACATGTTTATGGGATACCTAATTGCGGGAGTGTAAAAAATGCATTAACATGGCTCAAAGAAAACGATGTAGCTTTTGAATTTCATGATTTTAAAAAAGAAGGTATAACCACACTTAAATTAAGAGAGTGGTTAAAAACTTCTTTCCCCGAAAAAATATTAAATAAAAAAAGTATTGCTTATAAAAATCTGCCAGCATTTGAGCAACAAAAAACAACTCATAAAAACGAGGCTATAAAACTAATGCAAACCTACACAAACCTTATAAAAAGGCCTGTATTGGAAATAGATGGCATAGTTTTGCATGGTTTTAATAAAGAAGAATATAAAATAGCATTCGGTAAAAAATAATGGCATCAAAAACATTTTTTATAACAACCACAAGGCTTGAAAACTTTAGCGATGGCGTATTTGCCATTGTACTTACACTGCTTGCATTTCAGTTTAAAGTACCAAAATTTAGTTCCGATGTAAATCTGACGCAAAATATTTACGAGCTTGTAAAAATTGCTCCTTACCTCCTTGGTTTTATTTTCAGTTTTTTTTTCATTGCAGTGTTTTGGGTAAACCATCATCATTTATACCACGCCGTGAAAGAAACCAACAGCACTTTGTTATGGTATAATATTTACTTTCTTTTCTGGATAACTATGCTCCCGTTTGCCATTGCAATGGTAGGTGACCATCCACTTGTACCGCTTGCAGCTGTAAGTCTTGGGTTTGTATTGTTAATGGCTTCTATAGCTGCATATCTGCTACTCCGCTATTCATATGTAAAATCAAAACTCGTAGATGAAACACTTTCGAATGATTCTATTGACAGCGGATTGAGTAAAAATATTACAGCCATCATCATTACGTTTTTAGGAATATTGGTAGCCTTTAAATGGGTTTATGTTTCTTATTGTATTTACTTTGGAGTCTTAATAATTTTTATCATTCCGTTAAAAATGGAAAAGAGGATACGCTCCTCCAGAAACAGAACGGAAAAGGAAAACAATTTAAACAACTTGTAATAATTTAAAAATAAAACAGCATGAAAAGAAATGCAACAGCCGTATGGCAAGGAACAGGTAAAGATGGTAAAGGTCATTTAACAACTCAGAGTACAACTCTTAATAAAACACAATATTCTTTTAAGAGCCGATTTGAGGATGGCGTGGGTACAAACCCCGAAGAACTTGTAGCTGCAGCCCATGCAGGCTGTTTTACAATGAAATTAAGTTTCGTTTTACAGGAAGCAGGTTTTACAGCAGATAACATTGAAACCAAATGCGATATCGATCTTGTTGATGGTGCTATTGTGTCTTCTCACTTAACTGTAAATGCTACCATTCCAAACATTACAAAAGATCAGTTTGATACAGCAGTTGCAGATGCAAAAGAAAATTGTCCGATCTCTAAATTATACAAGACCAATATTACTGCAGAAGCTACTCTTTCGTAATAATTAGTTAACACAGCCAACAATTATATAAAATTACCAAAACGGGAATTTGTATAATTGTTGGTTTTTTTTATGTCTAATTTTATATTGTAAATCAAACTAACACTTACTTACAATGCAGAACCCGTATATGGTATCGGTAATAATGGCTGTTTATAATACACCGTTTCATCTTGTGAAAAGAGCAATTGATTCTGTTCTAACCCAAAGTTTTCAGGACTTTAAATTAATTATTGTTGATGATGGAAGCGATCATGATCAACACAACCAATTAGTTAATTACGCAGAAAAATACAGACAAAAAATAACATATCTACGCCACGAAAATTGTGGACAGGCGGAATCGGTTAACGTAGGAATTTTACAGAGCAAAAGTAAATACATTACCATACTCGATTCCGATGATCAGTACAAAAAAAATCATTTACAGTCATGTTTAAACGAAATGCCCCATGCAGATTTAATAGCCTCTACCACCAAAACGATTGTAGATAATGAAGAGGATTATTATGTACCTGATAAATATGATCGTACAAAAAGTGTACACGTTGATGACTGTATTTTATTCGCAACCCTATTTGGTAAAAAGGAAGTTTTTACAACACTTAAATTTTATGATGCTTATGCCGCTGATGCACATTTTTATGAAGGAGCAGCCGAGCAATTTAAAGTGAAGAAAGTAAATTTGCGTACGTATATTTATTACCGCAACAACCCAAACAGCATCTGCGCAAAAATGAAAAGCGAAAACTTAGTATTGGTCGCATAATACAATGGTGCCCACAAAAAAAAATTACGAACAAATTATAATGGGTTGCCTGCTTACGGGCATACATGATGTAAACAGAAATACAGTTTTACAAAATGATGATTACAGCCTTGTAAAAGATTGGGCCGATTCGATTACTGCATTAAAACTTCAGGGGATAATTTTTCACAATAATTTTTCTCCAGAAACATGTTTAAATTATGAAAATGAATACATTCATTTTATTAAGGTAAAACATGATCCCTCTTTTAATCCCAATGTATACCGTTACTTTATTTACAAAGATTTTTTAGAAAAAAATAAAGATAACACTAAGGCTGTTTTTTGTACAGATATAAGCGACGTTTTAGTGTTGAAAAATCCTTTTGTACAACCGCTTTTTTTGAGCAATCCCAATAAAATATTTTGTGGGGATGAGCCAAAAAAATTAAATGATGAATGGATGCAGGAACATGCTACCCATTTAAGAACCCTGATACCTGATTATGTTGAATACGAAGAAACCTTTAAAGAAGAGCAATTATTAAACTGTGGTGTTATTGGTGGAAATATAAAAGTAATGGAGGAATTTATTGCGACACTTACCAAAATCCACGAACAGTATAATCATGATAATCAAACAGCTTTTACAGGAGATATGGGTGCATTTAATTACCTCGCAAGGACAAAATACAATAACTCAATTTGCCACGGTAAACCTATAAATACACTATTTAAAGCCTTCGAAGAAAACAACAGTAATTGTTGGTTTAAGCATAAATAATATTTTCATTGAGATTATTTTTGCCTTTCAATTGAATATGCTAACTTATCTTTTTTTAAAACTAAGAAATTCTATTACATGTCCTTTAAAGGAAAAACTATTTTTATTACAGGTGCGAGCCGAGGCATAGGAAAAGCAATTGCTTTGCGCTTTGCTAGGGAAGGTGCAAATATTGTAGTGGCTGCAAAAAGCACAACAGAAAACCCTAAACTTGGTGGTACAATATATTCTGCAGCCAAAGAAATTGAGGAGGCCAGCGGCCATGCCCTAGCTGTTAAATGCGACATAAGAGATGAGTTGCAAATACAGGAAGCCGTGGATAAAGCCGTGGAAACTTTTGGCGGAATCGATGTACTGATAAATAATGCTTCAGCCATTTCATTAACCGGTACAGAAAAAACGGAACCAAAACGTTTCGATTTGATGCATGATATAAATGTCCGGGGTACTTTTTTTGTGAGCAGAGCCTGCATTCCACATTTAAAAAAATCTAGCAATGCACATATTCTTACACTTTCGCCGCCGTTGAATATGGATATGAAATGGTTTAAAGATCATATTGCATATACACTTACAAAATATAATATGACGATGATTGCGCTTGGTTTGGCGGCAGAATTAAAGTCTTTTGGTATAGCATCAAATGCGCTTTGGCCACGTACAACTATTGCTACAGCTGCAGTACAAAATCTACTGGGTGGCAATGCTTTAATAAATATGAGCAGAACGCCGGAAATTGTTGCAGATGCTGCTTTCTCCATTATAAGTAAACCCGCCGCCACTTGCACAGGTAATTCATTTATTGATGAAATTGTTTTAATGGAAGATGGTATAATAGACCTTGAAAAATACGCCGTTGTACCGGGAGGTAAACTTTTTCAGGATTTGTTTTTGTAAGATAATATCATTGCTCTCTGCCAATATTATTTACATCTTCATCATCAATCGCATCAGGCATTTTGGTAAGATAATTTACGATGATAAAATAAGTAGAAACAGCAGATGCCAAAGCTATTAATAGAGCACTGAACAAATTATCTTTTCCAAAAATAATGACTGCTATAAAGGCACCAAGCAATTCTGCTACAATCCACGCCATTATAAGATTTAATTTCCACCTACCGGCTGATAATCCTTTTGTAGCAGCCAATACACCAATTTTTTTTGTAAGAAAGTATAGTATTACAATTTCAAGCATGTTATTCTTTTAAACTAAATCGATATCAAAATTTACAAGCTGTACAAATTCTGCAATTCTTGCATTAATATCTGTTTTGGTAATTTCTTTTAAACGCTCAGGACCAAATTTTTCTACACAAAAACTTGCCATTGCACTTCCTACAATAATGGCGGTTTTCATATTATCAAAACTGATATCCTTTGTTTTTGCTAAGTGTCCAATAAAACCTCCGGCAAAAGTATCGCCGGCGCCTGTTGGGTCAAAAACTTCTTCAAGCGGCAACGCCGGTGCAAAGAAAACCTGGCTTTCATGAAACAATAATGCACCATGCTCACCTTTCTTTATAATTAAAAACCGGGGGCCGATTTCCATTATTTTTTTTGCAGCTTTTACCAAAGATAATTCTCCGCTTAATTGTCTTGCTTCAGCATCGTTTACAAGCAACACATCTACATTTTTTAAAACCTCTTTTAAATCATCCATGGCAATGTCCATCCAAAAATTCATGGTGTCCAACACAATTAATTTTGGACGTTTTTTTAATTGCTTAATAACATCGAGTTGTAATTTCGGCATTAAGTTACCCAGCATTAAAAACTCTGCGCCCTGGTAAGAATTGGGTACAATTGGGTTAAAGTCTTCCAGCACATTTAAATCAGTAACAAGTGTATCTCTGGAGTTCATATCCATATGATATTTTCCACTCCAGAAAAACGATTTTTTATCTTTAACTATTTCAACACCATCAAGCTCCACACCTCTTGCTGTAAGTTGATCCATTTCTTCCTGCGGAAAATCGTAACCAACAATAGAAATTTGTTGAATTGGTTTTATAAAATTTGATGCAGCATAAGCTACGTAAGTTGCAGAGCCACCGATTATTTTATCTACTTTGCCAAAAGGTGTTTCAATTGCATCAAAGGCCATTGTGCCGACTGTAATTAAAGACATGGTATTAAATTTGTAATTTTGATTTATTAAAACGGAACAAAAGTAAGGAAAACAATTTGCCATTTGCAAATGTGAAAATATGTAAATGGTGTTTATTTTTAAATTGAGTTTGTAAACAACAGACAACTTTTACTGTAAAAATTATTAGAACGGTCTTCGTCAACTAATAACCAATCAACCTGATTCATGTTACTTCATATACATCCAGATAACCCACAACCAAGACTGATAAAACAACTTGCCGAGTGTTTAAGAGATGGCGGTATTATTATTTATCCGACAGATACTATTTACGGTATTGGTTGTGATATTTTACAACCGAAAGCTGTTGAAAAAATATGCAGGATAAAAAACATTGATCCTGCAAAAGCCCAACTGTCATTTATCTGCAAAGATCTTAGTCACCTAAGTG
>JANLVW010000265.1:0-4163 GCA_031364205.1 Ferruginibacter sp. | reverse complement strand
TTTAGGCATAGAGGCAAACAAAGAATAATAAGGAATAAGCGGAATATTATTTGCCTCGCAAATGTTGAGTATTTCTTCGCCACCACGGTTTTCGCCATGCGGGCTTACGAGTGTAGTTCGTTGCGCATGACCATACATATTTTCCACCGTAGCTACATCGCCCAATGCAATGGCAGTCTGCAATTGCTCGGGTGTTACGTTGCTAACACCTACATGTAATATTTTACCTTCGTCCTGCATGTCATACATGGCTTGCATACTTTTTTCAAAGGGGGTTTTAGTGTGAGGCATTACCCTAAAATGCACAAGTTGTATCTGGTCTTGTTTTAATGTGCGCAAATTATTCTCAATACTTGTACGCAGGTTTTCAGGTGTGTCAAATAAAGTCCAGCTTTTATCAGGTAGCCTTGCAGCACCCACTTTGGTACAAATAACCAAATCATTGTTGTATGGGTAAAGCGCTTCTGCAATCAGGCGGTTGGTAACATCCTCACCATAATAATCTGCAGTGTCTAAAAAGTTTACACCACTGCTGATGGCGATTTTTAAAAGTTCCAGTGCGCCCGGTCTGTCGGCAGGCTCACCATATATTCCTTCGCCTGTTAAACGCATGGTACCGTAACCTAAACGGTTTACTGTAAGCGGATTTTTAGCGTTCGGGGCAATGGTAATGGCGGGTTTATTGTTCATGGAGTGTATTAAAAAGTTTATGTGCGGGAGTTGTTATTTAGCACATAAAAGTAAAGAGATAATTTGCAGCACCGGGTATTTATCAATTACCATTTTAAAAAAATAATTAAAGGGTTGCACATAAACCTGCTTGCTCAATAACTTTACCTAGAAATTATAATAGCTTTTTTTATTTAGCGATTTTGGGTATTTTATGGGTAAACAGCTTACGCATTTAACCTTAATAATTGAGGATTGTTAAGATACACCATCGGGCTTTAAAAGAAATATCGGGCCGTGACATACAAAAAAATCGTAAAGCATGATAACCTAATTCCTAAATTATTTAGCTTTTAATTTACTAAATATATTAGCTTGCAGTATGAAATTTTTGGAAGCTAATATAAAACCCGCAACTTTAATTCCCTTATCAAACTTTAAAATTCCTGCAGGTTTTCCTTCGCCTGCATTAGATTATATTGAAGACAGAATAGACCTTGCCCAACAACTTGCCCCCCATCCACTATCTACCTATTATTCTTATTGCGAAGGCGATTCAATGCTCGATGCATGCATTCCACCCAATGCTATTTTAGTTATCGATAAATCCCTAACAGCAAAAAGCGGTGATATTGTTGTAGCTTTTTTAAATGGTGGGTACACGGTAAAATATATAAAATTTGATGCCGGTAAATGCTATTTAATTCCTGCTAATAAAAAGAAAAAATACCCTATTATAGAGGTTATAGAAGAAATGGAAATGATTGTTTGGGGAGTGGTAACAAATGTAGTTATAGATACAAAATATATAAGACTATGTACGCTCTAGTAGATTGTAATAATTTTTATGTTTCCTGCGAAAGAGTATTTAATCCATCATTAATTGGTAAGCCTGTAATTGTTTTATCCAACAACGATGGCTGTGCAATATCCCGAAGTGATGAGGCTAAAGCAATAGGTATTGAAATGGGCGCCGTACCACATTTAATGAAAGAGCAAATTGAGCAGCATGGCGTAAAAATGTTCAGTTCTAATTACACCCTGTATGGAGACATGAGTGACAGGGTAATGAAAACACTTGCTTCCTTTGTACCACGCATAGAAATCTATTCTATTGATGAAGCTTTTTTGGATATGGGCAATATGCCTTTTACCGATTTGCTACAGCTTGGATCAAAAATTAGGTCAACAGTTTTTAAGAATACGGGTATACCCGTTTGTGTGGGCATTGCACCTACAAAAGCGTTGGCAAAAATGGCTAACAGGTACGCAAAAAAGAAGAACAAAGCAGTAGGTGTGCATTGGGCAGCCAACCAGTATTTAATAGATGAAATGCTTGAGTATACCGAGGTTGGCGATGTGTGGGGCATTGGCAGACAATATGCATTAATGCTTAACAGAAACGGTATAAAAACAGCCATGCAATTTATTAATGCACCCGAAGATTTTGTACGTAGCACCATGAGTGTGGTAGGTTTAAGGTTACACAACGAGTTAAAAGGAATACCATCTATTGCTTGGGAATTTGAGCCGCCTGCCAAAAAAAATATTTGTACCGGCAGGTCTTTTGGGTCAATGATAACTGATAAGCAAATTATAAAACAAGCGATGAGTAATTATGCGGCTACCTGCGCACTAAAATTAAGAAACCAGCAAAGTGCAGCACAGGAGGTAAAAGTGTTTGTACATACCAACCCACACCGCACACAGGACCAGCAATATTTTCGCTCCGTAGTTATCCGTTTTGAAACTGCTACCAACAGTACAACCGAAATAATAAAATATGCATTAAAGGGTTTTGAAGTTATTTTTAAAGAAGGAATTAAATATATGAAATGTGGTGTTGAATTAAGAGGTTTTGTACCCGAAGAAAGCGTACAGTTAAACCTGTTCTCCGGTATAGATAATACAAAAAATAAAAAAGCTGTAATGGCATTAGATAAGGTAAACAAAGCCATGGGTAAAGATCTGGTAAGGTTTGGTATACAGGGTTTTCAAAAAAGTTTTAAAGCAAGGGCAGCCCATTTATCACCCTGCTACACCACAAACATTCACCACATTATCAGAATTAAAAACTAATGTTTCAGCCATTCGAACAGTTTCAGCCATTGTTTATAAAAAGACTTATAAAGCTAAACAAAATATATATCGTTTCTCAGGGTTACAAAGCAGGTATCAGTGATTTTGAAGAAGGAAAAAATGCATCCATTTTACTTACAGATTATGATGATATCGGTTTAGCCAATATTCACAAGGCAGCAGTAAAAACAGATAAATACGCAGCTGTCATTCACCTAAATAATCCTGCACATCTGCAAAAATTAAAAGACATGCTTGAGCCAGATGCGGAATATAAAATATACTGGTCTGTGGTAAAAGATATGGCTGCAATTAAAAAAACCATAGATGTAAAATACACCGATAACATACGTCGGTACATTTTAAAAAATACCACATGGCGCATAGGTGGCGATGAAATTATAAGGCCACAATTATCAGTAATATTCGGAGAGCTTTTTGTTTTTTTAAAACGTGGGGCACAGGAATTGCGGGTTAAGTTTGAAGAAATAGAAAAATCTTAAACCATGTGTTACGATATCTCTTTTACAGTCAACATTAAAAAGTTAGCTGATTATTTTCCTGATTTAATATTTGATGAACAGATAGAAATGAATTTTGAACCCGTGCACATCATTGGACATAATTACGGCAACCATCCAATTATTTATAAGAACAGAGAAGATGAAAAACTGCATTGCCGGTTAATGGAATGGGGCTGCATTCCTTTTTATATAAAGGATGAAGAAGCATATAAAAAGCAACGTGCAACCATGCTCAATGCCCGCAGCGACAAGATTTTGGAAGACCCTAAAAGTTATTGGTATAAAATAAAAAACAGGCGCTGCTTAATACCTATGACGGGCTTTTATGAACACAGAGAAGTGAAAGGCTTAAAAAAGAAAATACCTTATTTTATCGGGTTAAAAAATCAGGAAACATTCTTTCTGCCCGGCCTGTATTCTGTAGCGGAACTGCCCAACAAAGAAACCGGAGAAGTAGAAAAGCGTTTTACATTTACTTTAATAACCCGTGCAGCAAATACTTTGATGGCGCAGATACACAATGGCGGCACAAACAAAAACCGTATGCCATTAATGCTCACATTTGAGCTTTCTAAAAAATGGGTAAATGATGAAATAACATTAGAAGATTACAAGGCAATACTTGCTTACGAAATGCCCGTTAACAACATGGATTACAAAACTGTTTATTCCATACGCACTACAGAACAAAGACCAGATGAAAAAGCAAAGAATGAATTATATGTGTGGGAAGGAGTTGAGGAGATAATGATTTAGAGGACCATATTAATTGCTGATAATTTTTATAATACGGAGATTAATACATACATCTTTTTACGCTTGTTACTGCAGAGTAAACGATTATTTAATTCTAATTGAAAGATTTATTATTCCCTTTTCATTGATAACAAA
>JANLVW010000243.1:0-3727 GCA_031364205.1 Ferruginibacter sp. | reverse complement strand
TGGTTTCATAAGCAATACCAAGTCCTGATCCTATAAAAAAGTTTTGAGCATTAACATTTTGAAACTTGGCTTTTGTAGCACCAACGTCTATAAAACCAAACAAATAGGAATTAAGGCTGAGTATCGATCTATACTCAGCAGTAAAAACCGCATAACTGGTAGCATAAATACTTTCTTCGTTAAACCCTCTTAGCAAGCGATATCCACCAATTTGAAAAACTTCATTCCTAAATACGGTAGGACTACTGTACAAACCTGTATTAACGGCAGTTTTAAAAGTACTTGATTTAGAAATTTTAAAATAATGGGCAGCAGCAATTTTTAACCTTAACTGATAACTTTTCAACTTTACAGAATCATATAATTTATCGTAATTAAAGCCTGTTGTTTTTAAAGCAAGAATATCATTGTTCTTTTTAATATTTTTTATGCCTGTTAAAGCAGTTACCGTAATATCGGTACCAATTAATGGGTTAAAACGATAATTTGTATTTCTAAATTCGTAGGCGATACCAACATTTACTGATTTTACATCGATATTAAGAGGCAACTTTTTATTAAATTTTATAGCGTTGGTATCTATGCCACCCTGCAATAAATTTGCAGTTTGCCATTGCACTAAAATTTTACCTGACTGTTTATTTGTTAGGTTTAACTGCAAACCGAGTTGTGCATTTACCTGTAAAAAACTGGAATCTTTTTTAAACAATTCAAATAAAAAACCAAGTCCAAAATGCGATTTTAAAAAGAATGGCTTTTCATAACCCAAATTTAACCTTGGTGATTTGGGCTGCAGCGCCTGGTACTTTAAAAGCAAACTCTCACCTGCACCAAAAACATTTTTTAAATCGAGATTTATATCACCTGTTACCTGAAGTTTTCCGGTATTACTTGCATCGGGCAAAAAACCTAATATGGCACTTACTTCGCTACTTTTTTTATTGTTTACAAATAAATTTAAAATGGACCCTGAGCCCAGCATGTTAAGGCTGGATGGATGTTCTGTTTGTGCGTAAGGCAACTCCAGCATGCGTTTATCAACTTCTTTTAATTTTTCTCTGTTGTAAACACTTCCATTAATAATATTTAAATATTGTTGTAAGAATTTTGTGTTAAGTTTTAATTTTCCATAATTATTAATACTGTCAATTCTATAAACCAAACCTTGATTAACTATTAAAGCCGCTGAAATTTTATCATCATTTATTGCAATACTGTCAAGGTAAACCGTTGCAAACGGAACCCTTCATTTTCATAATAACTAAGCAAACGTTCTTTTAATAAATCAACATCTGAAATATTTAAAGGTTTCTCGGCAAAGTTTTTTGCAGCATAACCGACTTTAGAAAGCAAAGATTTATCAATATGGTTTGTACGAAGTTGAATCCAGTTATACTTTTTGCCTACATAAAAATCAATGTGCACATTATTTTGCAAATACCAAACACTGTCCACAGATGATACTAAATATCCTTTGTTTGCAAACGCTGTGGTTAGGCTGTTTATATAATTATTGGCTTGGTCTAAACCGAAAAACTTTGTTTTAAGTAAAATTGGTAATGGTTCTTTGATGCTATCTTTGTAATGAACAATCAGATTATAATCAGTTTTTTCTGTGGTATTCTTTTGTGCAATACTTCTTTGCATCATACTTAGCATTAACAATACAAATAAAGACTTTAAAAATTTGATATCAATATTCATTGTGGTAAGCTGCAATCAACAATTTAATTAGTAAAATTACAAATCTTTGGCGGGTATTTATATTCATATTCCATTCTGCAGGCAGGCATGTAATTACTGCAATTTTCATTTTTCTGTTTCTTTAAAAAATAAAGAAGTGTTGATAAACGCTTTAATAAAAGAAATTGAAACCCACAGTAATTTTATAAAAGATGAGATTATTGAAACTATTTACATTGGTGGCGGTACACCGAGTTTATTAAACAAATATGAGCTTGATATAATTTTTAAAGCGCTGCGAAAAAGATTTTTAATTGAAGAAAATGCAGAAATAACGCTGGAAGCAAACCCCGATGATGTAAACGAAACCACATTAGGAATTTGGAAAGAAAATGGCGTTAACAGACTTTCAGTCGGCCTACAATCCTTTAATGAAGAAGAATTAAAATGGATGAACAGGGCGCACAATGCCAAACAATCTTTACAATGTTTAGCCGATGTGAGGGTAGCAGGATTTACCAATTTTTCAGTGGATTTAATTTACGGTTCACCGCTGCAGACCAATGAAGATCTCAAAAATAATTTTGAAATTTTAGCAAAAAGGAATGTACCACATATTTCCTGCTACGCACTTACCGTAGAGCCTGATACTATTTTAAACAAAAATATTAATGCAAAAAAAACCGCACCCATAAACACCAAAAAACAGGCGGGACAGTTTTATCTTTTATTAAAAATGATGGAAAACGAAGGGTATGAACAATATGAAATAAGCAGTTTTTGCAAGCCGGGTTTTAAAAGCAAACACAACAGCAGTTACTGGCAAGCTAAACCTTACTTTGGTTTTGGCCCATCTGCACATTCTTTTAACGGTTTTGATAAAAGACGCTGGAATATTTCGAACAACGGTTTATATATTCAATCTTTAGAAAAAAATATTATCCCTTACGAAGAAGAAACACTTACAAATGCGCAAAGGTTAAATGAATATATAATGACTACTTTAAGAACCAGCGAAGGCATTAATATTAATTATGTGGTTCAGCATTTTGGAGAAGAAAATAAAAAACATATTATTATAGCAGCCCAAAAACTTATAATTTCCGGCAGGTTAATAATGAACGATGAAAATTTAAAGCTAACAAATGAAGGAATGTTTTTTGCAGATGGAATTGCCGGAGATTTATTTACGTAATTCTGTAAGAAAAATTAAATCAATACATCTTCAATTTTTTCAAAACCTGTTTTTGCATCCATACCATTCCACAAAATATTAAAAACAGTTTCTGCAATCGGCATATTTGATTTTACTTTTTGGTTGATGATGTACATGCATTTTGCAGCATTGTAACCTTCTGCCACCATACTCATTTCAAGTTGCGCATTTTTAACTGAATAACCTTTTCCAATCATATTGCCAAAGGTTCTGTTACGGCTAAAAAGTGAGTAACAGGTAACCAACAAATCACCCAGATAAACAGAAGCTGCATAATTAGCGTGCTTGCCTGCCGAGCGGTTTTTACCATGCTCCAGATAACCAACTTCTGCATTTATAATTCCTGCCTTTCGCAGAAAGCCCGCCATTTCATCCGCACTGTTGGCAATCAATACACTCAAAAAATTATCGCCATAATCAAGCCCATGTGCAATACCGGCAGCTACTGCATAAATATTTTTTAATACTGCTGCATACTGCACCCCATAAATATCTTTGTTTAACAAAATCTGATGACTATTGTATTATTAATAAAAGTTGAGGTAATTTCATGTCACAACATATTTTAATAAGGAATCTTCAATTTGTAAACTTAAAGGACAAAATTAAAATCAACAATAAAGAATAAGAGTTATGACTGATTTAAAGACAATAACTTGTTTAGTATTTTCGCTGATTGTGTTGCTTGCATGTTTACCACCCAAAAGAGCTTACGTTTCTGCTAGATGTTTCAAGATACTTGCAAGAGCATTCTCAATTAGTAAATTATAACTTAATATAGAAATAAGAAACAATGAATATAACTAGAAATAATATATTTGAAATGTT
>JANLVW010000220.1:0-8491 GCA_031364205.1 Ferruginibacter sp. | reverse complement strand
CAAATACAATTGAATTAACAGCAATAAAAACGTTAGGAGAATTAAAGAAAAGTGGCTACACATCAAAGTCTATAAAAGATGAAATTAGAGAAAATCTAATTTTAAAAATTAAAGCAAAAGAAAATCCATTTCCGGGAATTTTGGGTTATGAAGATACGGTGATACCCGATACAGAAAGAGCATTGCTAAGCAGACACAACATGCTTTTTCTTGGTTTGCGTGGTCAGGCTAAAACCCGTATGGCCAGGCAAATGGTTCAATTATTAAATGAATATATACCTGTTGTAAGTGGAAGTGAAATTAACGATGATCCGTTACAACCAATATCTCGTTATGCGTTGGATTTAATTGAAGAAAAAGGTGATGATACGCCTATATCCTGGTTACATAGAAGCAAGCGTTACGGAGAAAAATTAGCAACACCTGATGTAAGTGTGGCAGATTTAATCGGAGATATTGATCCAATAAAAGCCGCCAATTTAAAATTAAATTTTGCTGATGAACGTGTGCTTCATTATGGTATTATTCCACGAAGTAATCGTTGCATATTTGTTATAAATGAATTACCGGATTTACAGGCCAGAATACAGGTTTCCTTATTTAATATATTGGAAGAAGGAGATCTGCAAATTCGTGGGTTTAAACTTCGACTGCCCCTGGATGTACTTTTCGTTTTTACAGCCAACCCCGAAGATTATACTAACAGAGGAAGCATTGTTACTCCTTTAAAAGACAGGATAGAAAGCCAGATACTTACACATTACCCTAAAACTTTAGAAACTGCTTTACAGATTACTGAACAGGAAGCAGCCATTAACGATGCACAGAAACAAAGAGTGGAAGTTAGTGATCTTGTAAAGAGATTAATTGAGCAGGTTGCTTTTGAAGCCAGAGACAGCGAATTTGTTGACAAAAAAAGTGGTGTGAGCGCAAGGTTAACTATTGCAGCTTACGAAAATGCTGTGAGCGCTGCAGAACGAAGAGCGATTATAAATGATGAGCCAAAAACGCTTGTATGGTTGAGCGATCTTACAGGAATTATTCCTTCTATAACCGGTAAAATTGAACTTGTTTATGAAGGTGAGCAAGAAGGTCCTTTTCAGGTTTCGTACAATTTATTGGAAAAGGCAATTCGTACCCAATTCAAACAATATTTTCCTGATCCTGATACTTTAAAAAAGAAAAAAAGTACTAAGGTACCTGCCCCTGAAAATCCTTACAAAGCAGTAACAGGTTGGTTTGACAGTGGAAATTCTCTAGATCTTTTTTTAGAAACAAAAGATGATGATAAGATATTAAAATTGTATAAAGTAAGTGGTTTACACGCACTCGTAAGCAAGCATTACAATAATATAAGTGAAAATGAAACTGCCCTTTTGATGGAGCTGGTTTTGCATGGTCTTGCAGCACATTCTTTAATAAGTAAAAAAGTTATTGATGGTAAAATAGAATTTAAAGATTTGATGGGAAGTATGCTCAATATGGGCAGCAGCGAACATTTTACTGAAGATGATTTTAATGAAGATGATTTTAATTAAATTTTTGATAAAAGAAAAGCGCAAAGAATATTTTCTTTGCTTTTTTACAATTTACTTTTTTTAAAAAGCATATCCAAAAGAGACTCCTGCCCAATAAGGTATAAAATATCCCTTCCCAAAAATTGGTGTTAATCCTGCTCTAAACAGAAAACCACCATCTTTAGGTTGAACTCTGTATCCAAAATAAAGATGTCCGAAAGTTGAATTAAATCTATCATTTGAATTTTGATAGTATGGATCATTAAAAGTATTCTTTTCTTTAAGAGATACAAATGTTGCGCCTGCACCAAGTTCAAAAAAATGTTTATTATCTTTTCCTAGCAAATAATTTAACCCCACAGGTACAAATAATGCTGTTGTTTTGTAGGAGCCGTTATTGATAGAAAATCCTCCAATACCTATCCTAAAACCGAGTCCATCATTCTTTTTCATTATACGCATATCATAATTTATAGAAGCAATACCTGCTCCTCCTAACTCTACATACGCAGCTTTAGTAGCTTTTTGAGCAAATAAAGAAGGAATTGTTACTATAAAAATCAATAATAAAATAAATGTCTTTATCATGTTAGTATCATTTGGTTTAAAATAAATATGAAGTAAATATATGTAATCAAAAGTTTTTTTTCATTGACATAAGTCAAGAAAAAATTTCATTGCAAGCTGTTTAGTATTATTAATCTGTTTTAGCTGCTTTGTTAATGTAATTTCTAAACAATATTTACTTCCCTTTCTAGTGATACATTAAACATCAACTTTACTGCATTAATTATTTTTTCACTTACATCTAAAATTTCTTCACCGGTAGCATTTCCATAATTTACCAATACTAATGCCTGTTTATCGTGGCAGCCTGCATCATTTAATCTATAACCTTTAAAACCTGCTTTTTCTATTAACCAGCCTGCGGCAAGTTTTGTTTCATTCATGCCTGCCGTATAGCCAACAAGTGCAGAAAATTCTTTTTTTAAATTTTCAAAATCTATGTTATTAATAGTAGGATTTTTAAAAAAACTACCCGCATTGCCAATAACTTTTGGGTCAGGCAATTTGCTTTGCCGTATCCTTATAACCGCATCTGAAATGGATTTTATGCTGGGCGTTTGTACACCCATTTTTTGTAATTCAGTTTCTATGGCACCATAGCTTGTATTAAAAATTGGAAATTTATTTAATCTGAAAGTAACAGAAGTAATTACAAATTCTCCCTTCACTTTATTTTTAAAAATACTTTCTCTGTAACCGAATTCACAATCTTTATTTGTAAAGAAAATTATTTTTTTATCATTTATGTGATAAGCTTCCAGCTCATAAAAAATATCTTTTAATTCCACACCATATGCGCCAATATTTTGCATGGGCGATGCACCTATACTGCCGGGAATTAGAGAAAGGTTTTCTGTTCCTGCAAAATTATTTTCAATACAATACAAAACAAATGGATGCCATCCCACGCCTGCACCCGATTTTATATAAATATATTTTTCATCTTCTTTTATAATTTTGATACCATCTATTTCATTTTTTAAAACGAGGCCGTTAAAATTTTTTGTAAATAAAATATTGCTCCCGCCACCAAGTATTAATTTGTTTTCGTTTGCCGTTGCTAAAATTTCTGCCAGTTCATTTGTGTTTTTAAAACCGGTAAAATATTTTGCGCTGACGTTTATACCAAAGCTGTTTAAATTTTTTAATGAATAATTTTCCTGAAACTGCATTATGTAAAATATTGAAACATTATTAAAGATGAATTTTTAAGTTGCACAATTGATGCTCAATAAAGGTATAACGTACAATTCCCGACTAAATGTAAGGTCGGGATGCCTATGTTACACATAATCGTCAAGTGACACAACGACGATGCCCATAGCTGCTTCTTAGTTTGGACAATAACCCTTTCAATTTTACAGCGGATCCACGTCTGTGACAACAACAACACTTCTGTAATTTTTTTCGCCCTGCAATAAATTTATATGGTTGCGAATTACTTTTCTGTACGTTAAACTCATGCCGGCTTCTTTGGGAAGTTTAATCATTAATTCCATGAGGTACATGTTGCGAAGCCGACCTACCACCGGAGCTGCGGGGCCGGTTAAAAATTCTTTTAAATCCTGCGAAAGTAAATTTGCCAGTTTACTTGCAGCCGCTTCAACAGTTTCTTTGTCTCGGTGTTTTAAAGTCAGCATTACCATTCTGCTAAACGGCGGATAAAAAAATTCTTTCCTTTTTTCAATTTCAAAAAGATAAAACTTTTCATAATCGTGTTGCTGCACTAACAAAAGAATTGGATGTTTTACATTCATAGCCTGTATCAATACCTTGCCTTGCTCATGCTTTCTGCCCGCTCTGCCACTTACCTGTTCCATTAATTGAAAAGCTCTCTCGTTGGCCCTAAAATCTGCAAAACTTAGCAGGCCATCAGCATCCAATACACCCACAAGACTAACTTTTTCAAAATCTAAACCCTTAACAACCATTTGTGTTCCTACCAAAATATCCAGTCGCTGCTGTTCAAAAAGATGAATTAAATTATCGTGAGCTGTTTTCCCCCGTACACTGTCCACATCCATTCTTGCAATTTTAAAATTTGCAAAATCATTTTCGAGTTGTTCTTCAATTTTTTCAGTTCCAAAATTTTTCTCCAGCCAATTATTGCTTCCGCAAGCCGGGCAGGTAATAAGTTTGGGGTAAGTGCTGCCGCAATAATGGCAATGTAATTTATTGCTGTATTTGTGTAATGTGAGTGATACATCGCAGTGGATGCATTGTGGTAAATAGCCGCAGGTACCACAAATTAAATAAGGATTATAGCCCCGCCGGTTTTGAAAAAGTATAACCTGCCTGTCAGCTTCTACCGCTTTTTGTATGGCTTCTTTTAACTGAGGACTGATCATTACTTTACCCCTCTGCACAACTTGTGTCGTGTTTATAATTTCTATCTCCGGTAATTTTATGCCGCCAAATCGCTCAGCCAATCCCACCAAACCATATTTATGTTGTTTGGCGTTGTAATACGTTTCCAGCGATGGGGTTGCGCTGCCTAATAATATTTTTGCTTTAAAAAGGGAACCGTAAAATATAGCAGCATCTCTTGCATTGTAGCGTGGTGCAGGGTCTTGCTGTTTGTAAGATGGATCATGCTCTTCGTCTACTATTACCAGTCCCAATTCTTTATACGGCAGAAATAAGGAACTCCTTGCACCAAGTACAATTTTTATTTCGCCGGTTCTTATTTTATTCCAAAGCTCTATTCGCTCCTGGTTATTAAATTTAGAATGATAAATAGTAATGTTGCCGCCAAAATGTTTTTGCAGCCGCCTTATAATTTGTGCCGTTAAAGCAATTTCCGGTAAAAGATACAATATCTGTTTGCCCTGCATAAAATATTCCTCTATCAGCTTTATGTAAATCTGCGTTTTGCCGCTGCTAGTAACGCCATGCAACAGACAAACGTTTTTCTCTGTAAAAACATTTCTTACTTCTTGCCATGCAATATTTTGTGCATCACTTAGAGTAAAATCTATTTGTATACTTTTCGGCAAAGCCTTTACTCTGTCTATACTGCGTTTTTCAACCAACAAAATATTTTTATCTGAAAGGGCTTTTAATTGCGCAGCCGTGGCACCGGCTTTTTTAAGCAAAGCGGTTTGTGTTACCTCTCCCTCGGTTTTATTTACATGTATAAATGCCAGCACCAATTCCATTTGTTTTGGTGCGCCTTTCCAATCATTTAACAACGGTGCAAGCGCTTCTTCATTGGAAAATGCAGGGTTAAGTATTACATAATTTTCTTTTTTTATTTTGTATTTTTCATTTAAATCTTCTCTTATAAAACATACATTTTTCTCTATCAGTTTTTTTATGGTAGGGTATACATGTGTTGCATCCATCACCTGCTGCACTTCTGTAATGGTTAACTCTTTTTTTAGTAAGAGTGCTTCTCCAATCAAAAACTCTTCATTGGCAAGGGCAGAAAAATCATCTCCATATTCTTCATTAAAAATTAAAACGGTTTCGCTGCTCAGTTTAAAATTTGCAGGCAATGCAGCCGCCATTACTTCGCCTTCTGTACACATGTAATACTCACTCATCCATTGCCACAGTTTTAATTGTTGCGGGTAAATAAGTGCTGTATCATCCAATATATTTAAAATGGGTTTTGTTTTATAGGGAGGTTCTTCAGTTATTAATTTTTTTATAATGCCGGCATACTTTTTATTTTTTCCAAACAAAACTTCTGCACGGCAACCAGGGTGTGCAGCGGCAATCATATTTAGTGGAACGCTGTATGTATATACATTTGGCAGAGCAAGCGGCAAAATAATTTCTGCCCAGTAACCGGAAGTTGGTTCGTTAAAATTTAATTCGTTTTCCACAATCGTTTTTTTATTGCCAACCTGTTATTCGTAATTTTAAATTCATAACCTGTAATTATTTTAGGGTTTTATCCAACTCGCTTTATATCTTACCAAAGCTGTTTCCATTTCATTGTAAACATGTTGTTTTAATATTGACATATTACTGCCCGGTGCTATTTCTTTTAAAAAAACTGCTCGTGATTTACCCGGTGTTAGGCTAAATATGCTGTGGTAATTTAGGCGGTCATAAGCATCTAAAAATAAAACAGGCTGTATGGGTGTTTTTGTTTCCACTGCAATTTTAAATGCACCATTGTAAAATTCTTTTAACGGTTTATGAGTCATGTTAAAAGTTCCTTCCGGCGCCATTACAACCGATATATTTTTAGCTAAAACCTTTTTTAATTGCTGTACACTTCTTACTCTTCCCCCATCACTTTCCCTGTCAACCATCACCGTAGCTTTTTTATAAATGTAACCAAACACAGGCACTTTACTCATCTCTGCTTTGCCAAGAATACGTATGGGGTCTTTTCTAAAAGCCTTTAATATAAAAGGAATATCCATGTAAGAAATATGGTTAAATACAAAAATTACTGCATGGCTGTTTGACTTCGGAGCTTCAAAAATATTCTTATGCTTTATTCCCCATAAAAGCAGCACAACATCTGCCCAAAATCTGCAAATGCGGTAAATCATATTCCCGCCATCAACTTTACCAAAAAACGATGATAATGCAATAAACGGAAACAGTAAAAACATCAATATAATAAATGTAAGCAGCGCATAAATGCTGTAAATGTAACCGACTATTTTTCTCATAATATTTCTTCCGTTACGAATATACAATTTCATTTTTTACAGAAAAGTTTGGGGTTTTCAACTGCATACAATAATTTAACTTTTGCTTGGTCTCTTCGCTGTACCTCAGCTTTGCTGGGGTGCCGCTTCTATCCCGCAGTTTTGTTACATTTTTGCTTTAACAAACGATACTGCGGGACTTTCATTCTATGCTTTCAATGAAATAAGTATTTGCGTTTATTGTTACTGTATTATCTATGTAACACCCCATTAATTTTGCGCCAAGTAGCGACTGTGGTGATATTGCCATAACTGATTCTGCACCAATAATCAGTTTGCCTAAAGCAACACTTATATAAAAATTGCCTTTGTTTGTTTTTACATAGCTACCTGGCAAAACTTTTTTCGTAATAATATGAGGATTAATTGTAACTAAAACGGAGCGTTGCTCCAATGCTTCTTGTAATTGTCCCCGGGTATTTGCCTGTTCTATTTGCAACATGGCCAGCGCAGTCTCATGTTTGTCTCCTGCAGTGCTTTTAGTTTCATTGCTGCCACTCTCTTTAAGGTCTGCAAGTGTTTGCTGCAGCATTAAAATTTTACTGTTTATGACATCAATATAATGGCTATGTATTTGTTGTTTAATGTGCATTAATATATAAGTTAAATCACCGTTTATACAATTATTTAATTCTACTTTTAATCTTTAAAATAAACAGTATGTCTACAAAAGAAATATGGATCAATCTTCCCGTAAAAGATGTTGCAAAATCAAAAGAATTTTATAAAGCTATAGGTTTTGTTCACAATACAACTCATGGTGACTCAAATGAGTCAGCATGTTTTTTAATAGGTGAGAAAAATAACGTTTTAATGCTTTTTCAGGAAGATGTTTTTAAAAACTTTACAAAAAACCGGCTTACAGATACAAGTCAGTCATCGGAGGTTCTTTTTTCTTTTGATGCAGAAACAAGGTCAGAAGTAGATGATATGGCAATTAAAGCCGAAACTGCCGGTGGCAAACTTTTTAGCAAACCTGAAGAAATACAGAGATGGATGTATGGTTGTGGCGTTAGTGATCTTGATGGCCATCGCTGGACTATGCTGCATATGGATAATAATAAAAGGTCTCAACCCGCAAACAGCAATAAGGAATGCCTTATTGTTCACACAACAATAAATGCAACAGCCAAAAAAGTTTGGGATTATTTTACGCTCCCGGAGCATATTCTTATTTGGAACAATGCTTCTGATGAATGGCATACGCCCAAAGCAGTAAATGACTTAAAAATTGGCGGTAAATTTCATTTGCGAATGGAAGCAAAAGACGGAAGTAGTGGTTTCGATTTTGAGGGGCATTACACACACATTAAAACAGAAGAAGATATTGCTTACACGTTAATGGACAGTAGAAAAGTAAACATACATTTTGAAAAGGTAGAGGAAGGAATTAAAATTACGGAAAGCTTTGAGGCTGAAACTGAGCATTCAACGGAACTACAAAAGCAAGGTTGGCAGGCAATTTTAAACAATTTTAAAAAGTACACTGAAAATAATTAATCATTTGTTATTGTAGCAAGGGTAAATTTTTTGGAGCAAGCATATTTGCCCATTTTAAATATTCTTTCCATGGTGGGTGTAAACTCTCAGCGGCAATAAGTGTTTTGTCTATAGCAGCCATGCGTCTAGAAGCTGTAATATCAGTAAAATTGATTCACATTTGGAGGGTTACCTGTTTGTTCATTGCATTAAACCAATCTATTTCTCTTGTAATTTGCTCAGCTTTGCCCTAAC
>JANLVW010000170.1:0-5109 GCA_031364205.1 Ferruginibacter sp. | reverse complement strand
TACCAAGGGTTTCAAAATAATCAAGTTTTTTTTGCAGATTGTTTATAGTACCACAAAACCTGTCGATATACAAACTCATACCACAAAGGTTATTGTTCAAGAACCAGGGCTCTTCTTTATTTAGTTGTTTGGATAAGTCTTTATTTTTTAAAATATCACTTCTTTTTTTAAAAGCATTGTTTATAATCTTTAGCAGATTTTTAAAGCCGGTTTGTGCATCCGGATGATTTTGGTATAATTTATTAAATAATTCTACAATATTGCTTAACGCATTTTCGTAACGAAGATTAAATTTCTTTTCAGCCAATTCACTAATATCAGGCATTATGATAATCTTTATTATTTAAAAAATATTCTTGTCTAAATGTTTAAATGCCTCCATTGCACCATAATATTCACAGGTTTTAGCTCCTGCTTTATTGGCATTGCCCACAATAGTTTGCCAATCGGATAAAGCTAATTTTTCAATTGCAAGCATGTCCATTTTGCTCAATTGAAATAATAACGCACCTACAAAAGCATCGCCGGCGCCGGTTGTATCTATAGCAGTAACAGTCACACTAGGCACCAATACACATGCTTTGTTTAATCCAAGTAAAGTTCCCTTTTCTCCTAAAGTAATTGCAAATATTGCTTTTGTTTTACTGAAAAAAACATTTGCAGCATCTTCCACATTCTCTTTACCAGTCAGTAACATAGCTTCTTCATTGCTCACTTTAAAAAAATCGCAAACCGTTAAAAACTTCCACGATTGTTCAATAAAAGACTTTGTGTTATTCTGAAAAAGCAGTTGACGATAATTAGGATCAAAACTTATAAATAAATTTTGATCCTGAGCTTTTTGCATCAAGCTATAATATGCCGTTTGAAGTGGACCTGGTAAAAAAGCTGTGGCAGATCCAAAATGAATAATTGAAAAATCATTTAATGGAATGGTATCAACTTCGTCTTTTGTTAATTGTCCGTCAGCACCTCTGTTAAAATAAAAATCTCTTTGACCATCGTTCATTAATGATACAAATGCAAAAGTTGTAAAGTATTTTTCATCCTGTAACATGTAATGGGTAACCACATTAAAATCCTTCATCACTTGAAGTAAATGTTTTCCAAAAGGGTCTACACCTGTTTTTGCTGCTAGCCATACTTCACCTCCAAGTGCGCCTATAGCAGCTGCAACATTTGTGGGCGCACCGCCTGGTTTTTTAATAAAGTTGTTACCATCGGCAAGAGCACTACCTGTATCGGTACAAATCATATCAATAAGGGCTTCGCCAATACAAAGTATTTTATTCATAAAAATTTTATTAGTGCCCACCGGTAGATGGTGTAGCCATTATTTCGTTTGTAAGTTTTTTTGATTTTATAAACGTTGTCAAACAAGCAGCTATTAATAAAAATATTCCTGCAAATAAAATTGCCTTGCTGGAATCATTATCTAAAAAATGCTTCATTATATAGCCAAACGTAATTGTTTGGATAAACATTGGCAAAACTATCATCATATTAATTATACCCATGTAAACTCCATATTTTTCTTTGGGTATTTCGCTTACTATCATTAAATACGGTATACCCATCATACTAGCCCAGCCTATACCAAAACCGGTAATTGCCACATAAAATAAACCCAGTTGATGTATTTGAGAAAATGCTATAAACCCAATACCGGCAAGCAATAAACAAAATACGTGTACTAATTTTGGACTGTATTTTCTGGCAAGCCAGACCAAACTAAATGCAACCAAAAAAGTAACAATATTGTACCAGCCATTTATACCTCCGGTTGCAGAAACTGCTTTTTCGTATTTCTTATTGTTGGCATCAATTATAATAAGAGAATCCATTTGCGAAGTTGAAAAGTTTACCGAGGGAATTTTATTTTTAAAACTTTCATATACAGTAACGGGTGTAGATAATTCCGTAAAAATTTCTTTTGTATTTAATTTATTATTGTCTGCATATTCTTTTGCTCCTTTTTCAAACCGCAGGTATGAATTGTAATTTTCATCCAGGGCTGTACTCATTTTTATACTTTGCCAGCCGTAAGCATTTTTTGCAACAGCCTTGCTGGAATTTTGCCAGTAACAAAACAATGCATACCATTGAAATAAATAAACCAAAGCAAGCATCCACATTACTTTCGGCATATTTGCTATAGCTTTTGCCACATCTGTAAACGGAGAAAATATATTTATTGGTTTAGCTTTCATTTCCGCAAGTTCTTCATCTGTTGGAGGAATTTCAGGAGTAGTTTTCATACTCCACCACACACTCGTAATAGAACAAATTGCCCCTAAAGTAAAAGATGCAAAAACCCAGTTTGGGATTTTACCCGTTTTGCCAATAAAAATAAGTGGGAAAAGGATCAAAGAAAAATTGGCAAGCGTTTGCCCAAAACCTGTAAAAAAGCTTTGTGCCTGAAAGCCGGTAGGCTGCTGGCTCGGATCAAGTTTGTCGGCTACAAATGCCCGATATGGCTCCATTGCCGTATTATTACCAGCATCTAAAATCCATAACAATCCTGCTGCCATCCACAACGAACTGCTAAATGGAAAAGCAAACAATGCAAGGCTGCACATAACAGCACCGATAAAAAAATAAGGCTTTCTTCTTCCAAATTTTGGATGCCAGGTTCTATCACTTAATGCACCAATTATAGGTTGTACCAATAAACCTGTTAGCGGGCCTGCAAGGTTTAACCATGGAATTTGATCTGGACTCGCTCCTAAAAAATCGTATATAGGGTTTACCGCACTTTGTTGTAAGCCAAAGCTGTACTGTATGCCAAAAAAGCCTACGTTCATATTTATAATTTGCCAAAAACTTAAACGGGGTTTTAGTAAAGACATGCAGTTAGTTTATCCCTAAAAATAAGCGTTTTGTGTAAAACTATTTAATGAAACCCTAATGAAGGATTACAACTGCAGTTACAAACGATTGATGTGTGAAAAAATTATCAGGTATAATTATAAAAATATTTGCTTTATTATAATACTATTTAAAGTTGAAGGAATGTTTATACAGTCATTAATGTAAGTAAACTTTATTCTCTAATTTCCTTGTCCTTCGCTATTGTAAGGTCTTCCAGCAAAACAGTCATGGGCATGGCATGATGCCAATCTGAAGAACTGGTTTCTTTCCTTTAACTTCTTTTACAATTCCTACCTGTATGTTTTGGCGCATTTTTACTTTATCGCCAACTTTTATCTCCGCTTCTATTTTTATAAATCTTACGTTAAGCTTTTTTTTCGCCTCGTTTCGTGCCGACACTAAACGTTCGCTTCAATCCTTTGCTCATCTAAATAATGTTTTGATTTAAAGCATGTTTACAGGTTAAAGGAAGTTCATCACCGACTAAAATAAAAATAATAAAAACATTTAATTAGTTAGTAGTAGTAAATAGCTTGGCATTTTAGTAGATAATAACAGTTGAAAAAAGATCCCCAGCTGCGAATAGCCGTGATAGAAACGCAAATACTTTTTTGTTGCCTTTGGAAAAAAAAATTGTAGTGTATTGCACAATACAAATGCTTATTCATTTTTTGAAGCTGATGCTCCTTAAACTGAAAATTATATTATAGCGTAATCTTTTGTAGTTGACCCGGTTTATAACTAATACAAACAAATTTTATTAATTGATTGTTTTTTTGCCAAAAAGTATATTTTTGCAGCGTATTAACTAAATATTACAAACATGTCAGACATCGCTACAAGAGTCAAAAAAATTATCGTTGATAAATTAGGTGTAGATGAAGCAGAAGTTACAACTGAAGCCTCTTTCACCAACGACCTAGGCGCCGATAGCTTAGATACCGTTGAACTTATTATGGAATTTGAAAAAGAATTTAATATTTCTATTCCCGACGAACAGGCTGAAACTATTACTACTGTTGGTCAGGCGGTTTCTTATTTGGAAGAGAACGCAAAGTAATTTCATTGCCCGAACGGTATCTTGCCGTGCGGGCATTTTAATTTTTTTACAGGCAATTTTATGGCGTTAAAAAGAGTAGTAGTTACGGGGCTCGGTGCAATTACAGCATTGGGCAAAACTGTAGAAGAATATTGGCAAAATCTTACTGATGGTGTCAGTGGCTGTGCTATGATACAGCAATTTGATGCCTCAAAATTTAAAACAAAATTTGCCTGTGAGGTTAAAGATTTTGAACCTACAACTTATTTAGATCGTAAAGAAGCACGTAAAATGGACCGCTTTACACAGTTCGCAATAGTTGCGGCTGATGAGGCAGTAAAAGATGCGGGGCTTACGCCCGAAAATGCTAATGTTGATAGGGTAGGTGTAATTTTTGGAAGTGGTATTGGCGGTATAATAACTTTCCAGGAAGAAGTATTAAATTTTGGAAGTGGCGACGGAACGCCTAGGTTTAATCCATTTTTTATACCAAAAATGATACTCGATATTGCTGCCGGACAAATATCTATGCGGCATGGTTTTCGGGGTCCAAATTTTGCCGTTGTTAGTGCCTGCGCATCATCTACCAATGCAATTATTGATGCCTTCGATAATATTCGTTTAAACAAAGCAGATGTAATTGTTACTGGTGGCAGCGAGGCCGTAATTTGTGCTGCAGGTGTTGGTGGTTTTAATGCCATGAAGGCTATGAGCGAAAGAAATGACAACCCTACAACTGCGAGCCGCCCGTTTGACAATGATCGTGATGGTTTTGTTATGGGAGAAGGTGCAGGTATTTTAATTTTAGAAAGCCTGGAACATGCGCTTACGCGTGGTGCAAAAATTTATTGCGAAATAGCAGGAGGCGGCGCTACCGCAGATGCATACCATATTACAGCACCACATCCTGAAGGATTGGGCGCAAGAAATGTTATGATTGCAGCTCTGGCAGATGCAGGAATGGTCCCTACAGATATTGATTACATTAATGTACACGGCACATCTACACCGCTTGGTGATGTTGCCGAAACCAAAGCTATATTAAGTGTGTTTGGTGAGCACGCTTACAACTAAAATATAAGCTCAACTAAAAGCATGACCGGGCATTGCCTTGGTGCTGCCGGTGCATTAGAAGCATTGGCTTGTATACTTGCTGTTACTAAAGATATTGTTCCGCCTACAATTAATCATTTTACTGA
>JANLVW010000169.1:0-5615 GCA_031364205.1 Ferruginibacter sp. | reverse complement strand
CTGTTAAACACATCAAAATATTAACTCAATTTTAAATATTTGAAATTGCAAGTCTTGATCAAATCTTCGATTAGTTTTACATATATTTTTCAAAAAAAGTAAAAAAATTATCCATGCTTTGCGTCTAATTACTACTTTAAGGACTGATGTTATAAAAGACTGCTGAGGTATTTGAAGCGGTTTTTTATTGTGGTTTTCTTAAAATATTTTAAACAAAAAAATTGCGTCTGATAAAACAAAAATCAAAATGATGATCTGATATTATTTTTTCTTATGAAGTAAATCGTATAATATTTTAGGAATAAAAAAAAATTATCTTCACCGCCTAATTTAAACGATGACTTCAGCTTATAATTTTATCGCAGCTTGGCAACTATTTCCTGAAAAAGGAACGTACGAAAAAGGAGACAGACCCAAGAGTGGGTATTTTCAGATTACTGCATCTGAAAATAAAAACCACCTTACCATTAATAACAGTTGGGTCACCCTTCAAAATATCTCATTCGGCGCAAAATATGAAATTATTATCGACGACAGTTTACAGGAATTTTATGACAAAGATTTTGCTACTCATGTAAGAGGAAAAGTGCTTAGTTCTATTTTGATGGTCATAATCTTTGAGAAAAACGGTGAAATTATTTTAGAAGTTGAGCATGAAATACAACCCAACGGATATTTAAAAATAACGCAAGCCGGTAAAAGTGATGATGGTGCAGGCTATATGAATACGGAATATTTCCACAAGCAAATGAGTGTTTTGCCTTATAGTGCCAGTGTTAGTGGTGCAGTAATAAAACCAACACAAGAAGGTGTTATCAGGTACAAAGTATTAACTGCAATGGAAGAGCAAACCAATATGCAGTTAGACCAAATTCGCAAACAGGTAGAATTGCTGGCACTACAGGCGCAGGAAATACAATCACGTAAAGAACTTTCTATGATTGTGTATAGTGCCAAGTTAACTTTTCAACCGGTTATCGGACAGATATATCATTTGTATGAAAATCATGACACGAGTTATATGATAAGTATGGTGAGCCCAAATGAATGGGGCAGAGGTTCAAAATCATTTAAACAGCATACTGCAAAAGTTCAGCTATTAGCAGATCATACATGGAAAGAAATTTTATAATTTTCATGTAGTTAAATTATTCAAAAGGTAAAAATCTTTCTGTTTGAATTTTAATCAGTTTCGGATTGTTTTTATTTAAAGCTTCTCCATTTAATACAATAAAATATTTTTCTAAATATGCAGATGCCATTTTTTTAGAATTGAAATTTTCCATTGCGTACTCATGGCAAATATTTGCGGAGAAATTATTTTTATTTTCAATTGCATCTTTTAATTCTATACTTTTTGAAGATAAAAAACCTACTTCACTATTTACAATTTCGGGTAAAGAACCGTAAGTCGTTCCAAATACAGGACATCCAAAATATAAACTTTCTGTAATAGCCAAGCCAAATGGTTCGTGCCACCGAACCGGAAATAATAATCCTTTAGAACCATTTAATAAACTGAATTTTTTATTTCCACCAACCATGCCATAAAAACCAATTCGTGTGCTTGTTGTAAACCTAAAACCCATATTAATATTTAGTCTGTTACCACCAAGGACTTTTAATTTTTCTTTTTTTGTTTGGTTGATAATGTTGATGGCTCCTTTAACATTTTTCACACGCCATGCAGCATTTCCTAAAAAGTGATAATAATTTTTGCTGTTAATTAATGACGGCTTTGTGTATTCATCCCAATCCAAACCATTGTGTACAAAAACATTGCTGCCAAAGCGCTCAGCATGATTTGCAGAAACAAAAATGGTATTTAAATCAAATGTTCTTTCATCATTACTATTGCCATGCATCGTTATTACGTAAGGTTTTGTTATGGGTTCAGCGGGCTGAAAATTAAAATGAACAATATCTGTTTCATCAGGTATTTGTGCTGAGATACTTTTTGCTGAATCATAAAAAAGTATTTTAGCAAAATCACTGTAAGAGCCCTTCTTTACAAGATATGACACAGAATGTCCCATCTTTGAAAGTTCCTTTCCCAAATACCAGATTACTCTTTCGGTGCCACCATAATTTGTAACTGGAATAATTCCTTGATGTACTATTAGTATATTCATTTGAGTTGAATAACAGACATAAAATAATCCTTACAGTTTTCCTACCATTTCTGCAGGCACTACCCATTTGTCAAAATCTTCTGCAGTTACATAACCAAGTTTTACG
This sequence comes from Ferruginibacter sp., assembly GCA_031364205.1. Taxonomy (GTDB): domain Bacteria; phylum Bacteroidota; class Bacteroidia; order Chitinophagales; family Chitinophagaceae; genus Ferruginibacter. Next base: position 3,377 of record JANLVW010000169.1, on the reverse strand, counting down.
GCCATTTCTTTTAAAGTGGTTCCTTCTTTATGTGCCGTCTGTGCAATTTCTGCAGCTTTGTAATATCCTATTTTAGTATTTAATGCTGTAACCAGCATCAAAGAATTGTCTACATGTTTTTTTATGTTGGCTTCAATAGGAGCAAGGCCCACAGCGCATTTATCATTAAAAGAAACACAACCGTCGCCAATTAATCTGGCACTGTGTAAAAAATTAAAAATCATTACCGGTTTAAAAACATTTAATTCAAAGTGGCCATTACTGCCACCAATACTGATGGTAACATCGTTGCCCATTACCTGGGCAGCAATCATTGTCAGCGCTTCGCATTGTGTAGGGTTTACTTTGCCCGGCATGATGGATGAACCTGGTTCATTGTCCGGAATAAAAAGTTCACCGATACCACTTCTTGGCCCGCTCGATAACATTCTAATATCGTTTGCGATCTTCATTAAACTAACTGCAATCATTTTTAACGCACCATGCATTTCTACAATAGCATCATGCGCTGCCAAAGCCTCAAATTTATTTTCTGCAGTTACAAAAGGCAAGCCTGTGATAGTAGCAATGTGTGCCGCTACATTTTCTGAATAACCTGATGGTGTATTAATGCCTGTACCAACTGCTGTACCGCCCAATGCAAGTTCGCTCAAATGTGGCAAAGCATTATTTATTGCACGCAAACCATGGTCTAGTTGCGAAACATATCCACTAAACTCCTGACCAACTGTAAGTGGTGTAGCATCCATAAAATGTGTACGCCCAATTTTTACAACATGCATGTATTCCTTCGACTTCGCATGCAGGGTATCCCGTAATTTTTTTATGCCCGGAATGGTTATGTCATTCAATATTTTGTAAGCTGCAATATGCATAGCAGTTGGAAAAGTATCGTTGCTGCTCTGGCTTTTGTTCACATCATCGTTGGGGTGAAGAAACTTTTCTTTGTCTGCAAGCTTTCCGCCGTTTATAACATGCCCACGGTAAGCAACTACTTCATTTACATTCATGTTGCTTTGTGTGCCGCTGCCTGTTTGCCAAACTACCAAAGGAAAATATTCATCCAGTTTGCCTTCCAGTATTTCATCACACACTTTACCGATTAAATCACTTTTTTCGGTGGATAACACTCCTGCATCTTTATTGGTGAGGGCTGCTGCTTTTTTTAAATACGCAAATGCCTTTATAATTTCTTTGGGCATTTTATTAATATCCTGGGCTATTTTAAAATTATCAATACTACGCTGTGTTTGTGCGCCAAAGTATGCATTAGCAGGTACTTTTACTTCGCCCATTGTATCTTTTTCTATTCTGTATTCCATTGTATAAAGTTTGAAGTTTTAAAGATGCGCAAATATAGCAAACGATTGTAAAATGAATAGGGCAATTACCTTTTGCATTTTATTTGGTTAATGGTTAAACAAATTAATACTGGCAAAATCGTTTTTCAAGTTTCTTAATTATGTTGCATTTAAAATAGAGAGATGATTAAATTTTTACCCGTCGTAATTTGCTTTTCAATACTACAGTCATCGTGTAGTTCATCGAAAAAAACTGTAAAAATTAATTCAGATTCCACGGCTGAAAGCAGTAAAACATTTCCTGTAAGATCTGCAACTAAAAGAGCAAAAACTTTTACTACTTTATTAAAAATTGATCGTAAAGATTTTGTTACTTACTCGAAAAAATTTCTCGGAACACCCTATAAATATGGTTCTGCAATTCCTGAAAATGGTTTGGATTGCTCAGGTTTTATAACCGTAGTGTTTTATCATTTTAATGTAAAAGCACCACGGTCTTCTATAAACTTTACAGATGAAGGAACTGAAGTGGATATTAAAAATGCAAAACCCGGAGATATTATTTTGTTTACCGGTTCAGACAATGCCAGTGGTATTGTTGGTCACATGGGCATTATTACTACAGCAGGAGAAAATCTACAATTTATACATTCTGCTTCGGGCAAAAATGTGGGCGTTATTATCAATAATCTTTCAGGATATTATAAAACACATTTTGTAAAAGTGATCAAAATATTAGAATAAAAAATACATCGAATTATCTAAACTCAAACTATTTTCTACAAGATCTTCTCCGTTTCCTCACCCGCCGGGGGAGATAGAGGGGGTTCCTATCTTCCCACAAAAACTGCCTTCCTCTTTTCCAGAAATGCAGTCGTACCTTCTTTCATATCTTCAGTTCCAAAACATTCCCCGAAGGCTTCCACTTCTTTGTCGTAACCTGTTTTGCCATTTGTAAAAGCGCTGTCGCATAATACAGCAATATTTATACACTCAATTACTTTGCTTACAGCAATTGGTGCTTTCGTTTGTATCAGTTGTAAAATTTCTTTTGTCTTTGCTATTAAATTCTCAGGCGTAATTATATGATTCACAAGTCCCAGTCTTAGCGCTTCGGCAGCATCTATTAATGATCCCGTCATTTGTAACTCCATACTTTTTCCTTTGCCAACCAATTGTGTAAGCCTTTGTGTACCGCCATAACCCGGTATCAAACCAAGGCTTACTTCGGGTTGACCAAACTTTGCGTTTTCGCTGCAAAGCCTAAAGTGACAGGCCATCGCTAATTCACAACCACCACCTAAAGCAAAACCATTTACTGCGGCCACAATTGGTTTTGGACTGTTTTCTATTTTTAAAAAAATATCCTGTCCTCTTTTTGATAATACCATGGCTTCTGCTAAATTCAATCCACCAAATTCGCTTATGTCTGCTCCGGCTACAAATGCTTTTGGTCCTGCTCCGGTTATCAAAGCTGTTTTTATCTCATCATTATTTAATACTTCACTTATTGCATCGTCCAAATCTGTAAAAACATCTTTGTTCAATGCATTTAATTTTTCAGGGCGATTAACTGTAATAATTGCCGTCCCATTTTCAACTTCAAAAAGTAAAGTTTCAAAATTCATTTTGTATATTTTATATTTCGAAGATAAGACATTTAGTAAATAAGGTTTGAGTTACTAAGCATGATCGGCTACTTCGTAAAAATTACTTTGCTAAACGCCTTTCACTCTTTTCTCTGCGCTAGAAAATATAACTTTACCGTATGACGTTGCTGAACATTATAACCTACTCCGGCACTTTCGTTTTTGCGCTTACGGGTGCATTAAAAGCAAGAAAATTTAAGATGGATATTTTTGGTGGGCTTGTAGTAGCGTTTGCAACAGCTTATGGCGGCGGTACTATCAGAGATTTATTGATTGGCGTAAAACCTGTAAACTGGGTAAATGACTATTTTGCTTTGTGGTTGGTATTTGCCGGAGCTATCATAACTTTTTTATTAAAAGAGGGCGTAAATAAATTTAGTAAAACCATTTTCTTTACAGATGCACTTGGCATAGGATTGTTTACTGC
>JANLVW010000152.1:0-10967 GCA_031364205.1 Ferruginibacter sp. | reverse complement strand
AAATCTGTAAGCCAGGTTGCACAACAAAGCTCTCTGCCGCAACTGCCAATCCCGCCTACTTTTCCGGCTTCCTGCCTTGCACCAATCTGGCGCATTTCTACTTTTACTTTAAACTCGCCCGCATATAATTTTATCAGTTCTCTAAAATCTACTCTGTCATCTGCAATGTAAAAGAAAGTTGCTTTTTTACCATCAGCCTGCACTTCTACTTCTGCCATTTTTAAATCTAAATTTAACTGGCGGGCCATGGCACGGCTGCGTATGAGCACCTGAGCTTCTCGGGCTTTGCTTTCCTGCATTTTTGCAAGATCGGTTTCTGTAGCACGACGCAAAATCTTTTTAATATCAGCACTTTTTTCATCTATATTATTTTTTTTAAGCTGAAGTCGCACAAGTTCTCCGGTTAAGTTTACCATGCCCACATCGAAACCACTTACACCTTCAAGGGAAATCATTTCGCCTTTTTCAAAATAATGTAGGGTAGTGTTTTTAAAATAATCTTTGCGGCTGCCGTTGTTAAAGCTTACTTCAACAATTCTACAACTGCTTTCGGGGTCTGCAAATGGTAGGTTTGCGAGCCAATCGTGTACATTCATCCGGTTGCAGGCACCGCTGCTGCAACTTCCTTTACTCTGGCAACCGCCGGGGGTTCCTGTTCCGCAACTTCCACAAGCCATTTTTTATATTTTACAAATCGTTAGTTAATAATTTGCTCACAAACATTGTGAACCTTTTCTGTGTTTTTGCCTTTTTGGTTTAAAAATGTTTTGCTCACAGATTGATCCGATTTGAACAGATTTTTGTGAACCTTTTTGTCTTTGCACCTTAAAGATATTTTACTCACAGATTGATCTCATTTGCACAGATTTTTTGTGAATAATAATTGGTAAACTGTTTTAGTTAGTAGGTTTATCCTGATTATAATAATGTATTAAATTACTTTAAAACGTTGAAAAAGCTAAATAGTTGTACCCAAGATGAAATGTGCGACGCCACAAATGCTGAACATTGCTGCTGCTTAGTTTGGCTAACAAAAAACATGAATGGATAAAAAGCGATTTATCTATTGTATCAAAATTAATGATTTGTTGCTAATAATATGGTATAACCTGATGCTGAGGGCATGGAACAGTATTTTTGCATTGGCATTGCGTTCAATGTAGTAGGCAGCTTTGTCCAGCTCTTCTGCTATGGCTTCCTGCTGAGAAACATCGCATATTTTATTAATTCGGTTTGCAAAATCTACATAAGCTGTTGGCGTATTTTCGTTTAACCCATTTGGTGAAACCCTTAACCGTATTGCCTGCTCAAGCAAATGCGTAAAGTATTTAAGAAATTGTTTTTGTTTTTCACGCCCAAGTTTTGCTGCTTCTTCCACCCATTTTACCTGAGCTGCGGGACCGGTTTTTAAAATACTGTTAAGCCATCCTCTCAGCAAAGCTTCCCAGTTATCGTCTGCATGTTGAAGTTGCTGCAGGGCTTCGTGGTAATTGCCTTCTGCAATTGCTGCAATTTGAATCGCTTTTTGCAGGTCAATATTTTCTCTTTGTTGCAGGGCTATCTGTATATCCTGCGGATACAATACAGGAATTTTAATAAGCTGGGTACGGGATAAAATAGTAGGCAAAACGAGGGCATCGTTTTCTGCAACAAGTATAAAAAGAGAATCGGGTGGGGGCTCCTCAATCAGTTTTAATAACTTATTACCGTTTTTACCAAGGAACTCGGGCATCCAGATAATGAGGATTTTATAAGCGCTCTCAAAACTTTTAAGGCTGATTTTATGAATAATGTCACCACATTCTTCGGAGGTGATATTACCCTGCTTGTTTTCAGCATTAATACTTTGCAACCAGTCGAAAGAATTGCCGTAAGGGTTGTTACTAACAAAATTTCGCCACTCCGTTATATAATCAGTACTGATGGGTTTGTCACCGGGTTTGCGTGGAATAACCGGATAGCAATAATGAATATCCGGATGAATCATTTTTGCTGCTTTTGTGCATGCGTTGCAAATGCCACAAGCATCAGTAAAAGCAGTTTCAGCTTCTGGTTCTGCATCTTCGCCAATCATACTTATTGCAGGTGTAACTTTTTTACGGGAGGCCTGCAGCGGATTTTTTTCGCAGGTAATATATTGTGCAAAAGCAAGTGCCATAGGCAAACCGCCACTACCTTCTTTGCCCAAAAACAACAAAGCATGGCTAAGCCTGTTTTGCTGTATCATGTGGGCTAGCTGGGCTTTAAGATCTTGCTGGCCTATTACTTGGGAGAATTGCATGATGCAAGATAAAAGACAAAAGATAAAAGACAAAAGATAAAAGACAGGAGAGACAAGACAAGAGACAAAAGATAAAAGACAGGAGATACAAGCCAAGAGATAAAAGACACAACATTAAAGGTTGTCAATCTTGTGTCTTTTTTATTGTGTCTACAAATCTTCTCCTACAGTTTACCGGTAATTTCTTCACTCATTGGTGTTGTGCCGCTGTCAAATTTGGCAATTACATGACCGTTTTCATCCAACAAAAATTTGTTGAAATTCCATTTAATTTCAGCATCCAATACACCGTTTTCAGTTTTAGTTGTCAGCCATTTGTAAATGGGAGATATGTCGTTTCCTTTCACTGATATTTTTTCTGCCATTGGGAAAGTGACGCCATAATTTTTTTCGCAGAATGTTTTTATTTCTTTGTTGCTGCCCGGCTCCTGACCTCCAAAATTGTTTGCGGGAAAACCAACAATCACTAATTTGGTTTTATACTTTTCGTACAACTCCTGCAAAGCTTTATATTGAGGCGTATAACCACATTCTGATGCGGTATTTACTATTAATATTTTTTTGCCTTTGTAATCTGCAAAATTAATATTGCTGCCATCCAGTGCTTTTACTGTAAAGGAATGAATGCTAGCGGCGGTTGTTATATCGGTTATACTCATATTTGTGTTTGTTGAATTGTTTTGTGCAGGTGCGCAACTCATCAATATAATGGCTGCACTTATAAATTTTATCATTTTATTTTTTAATGAAGTTATGCATGAAAAGGGATTTACTGTTTTTCGTAAGCACCTATATCGGGTATTCCTACATTTCGATTTTTATCATCAAGGTCTTTTAAAAGTGCTGTATTAACTCCTTTATTAATACCCGGTGCCAATACATTTTTAGTAATTCTAAAATCGTAGAAACGGTGTGTAACATCTATACTGTCAAATGCAGGATCAATATTTTTTATTGATTGGATAATAACTGTATTGGCAGGGTCAGTTGTTGCACGGTAAAGGCAATGATCAATATTTAAGGTAAAGCTGTTGTTGGATGTTCTTTTTGTTTGAAGGTCATTTTCAACAAACCCGGCATCGCCATAAATAATACAATTGCGCATGGAGGCACTAAGTGTGGCAGTCTGGTTAGCAGCATCTGCATCTGAAAAATAGACAGCAGGTTTTTGGTGGACGACAAAATTATTGGAATACGTTGCAACTGTACAATGTGTAAAGGAATAGACGCCGCCTTTCTCAACGTAAACGTTTCTGCCGTTGTTGCTCAACAAACAGTTTTCTGCAAGCACATTGCTGTTATTGCAAAGCAAACCCGCATCAAAGGCATTGTCAATAATGGATTGTTTTAAAATTAATTTGGGGTTGGCATTTACCGAAGGTTGCAAAACGACAACTGCCTGAAAAGCATTTTTTATGGATGTAAATTGTAATAAATTGTCTTTGCTTGTTGCCCTAAAATAAATGCCGGGCCATGATGCAGGAAAGTTTTTGTAAGGATCATCGAGCCTGTCACCGCTAAAAATAACAGGCTGGTTTTTTGTTCCGTTGCAAACCAATTGTCCATCAACAAGTATGGGTGCATCTGCATGGCAATAAATTTTAGCACCTGCATTAATTGTAAGAAAAGCACCATTTGAAATTTGCAGACCTCCTAAAATTACATAAGGCATATTGTTAGTAAAAGTAACATTACCATCCACCAAACCATTGCGAATAAAAATGGCATTTTGTCCGAATGCTTCAAGCTGAACAAACCTGGTAAGCCCGTTGTAATTTATTGCAATACTATCGCTTAAAATGAATGGAAGATTGGCAGACGTTGGGTTTACGGTTACAGTTACAAAAACATAAATGCTGTCGTTGCCTGCAATTTCAACATTGTTTGCTTCGGCAGTGGTAAGACCGTTAACATTCATTTTGTAAGGAGATAATATACCGCCGCCCAGTTTTATTTTTGAGAGTAATAATTTTTGATCGTTGTTGTTTAATATTTTAAATGATTTTGTGATGGATCCTGTGACCGTAAAAACGGTATCAAACTTTAAACTGTCTGCAGATGTTTCTAACCTCGCATCTTTACTTGTAACAAAACTGTCTTTTTTGCAGGAAGTAAAAAAGCTGCAGCTAATTGCCAGACCTATTAAAATGAGAAGAAAATTTTTCATTAAAACAAATTTACAATGAAATTATTTACTTGCAGTTGCCAGTGTGGCGATGCTGATTTTTATTCCTTCGATATTATTTAATACCTGTGCACATGCATCTAATGTTGCGCCGGTTGTTAAAACATCATCTACCAACAAAATATGTTTATTTTTTAAAACTGTTGCATCATTTACTTTAAAACTTTCATGTACGTTATCCCATCTTTCTGTTCGGTGTTTTTTTGTTTGTGTTTCGGTAAAGCGAACGCGAACGATGTTTTTTAGGAGTATCGGAATATTCATAGATGTAGATAAACCCCGGCAAATTATATCTGCCTGGTTAAAGCCACGTTTGTATTCTTTTTCGGCAAATAAAGGTAGCGGAACTAAATAATCAATAGTATTAAAACGGTTACTCTGCAGCATAAGTGTACCCATTATTTCGCTTAAATAAATACCGGCTTCTTTGTTGCCTTTGTATTTTAAATCGTGAATAAGGTATTGAATTAAATCTCCTTTTGAAAAATAAAATCCACTGGTTGCAGCAACAACTGCTAACCTTCCTGTAAATATTCTTTCTATTGGGTTATTGGGGAAATTTTCAAAAGAAGTGTGTGGCAACTCATTTATACAATGTAAGCAAAGCAATGAATTTTGTTGCAACAAATCGCTGCCACAGCCAATACATAAGTGCGGATAAAAAAGATGAGTTGCAGCGTTGAAGAGCCTTTTGAACAAGTAATTTATTTTAGAAAATTAAAATTTCTATTTTAAAGTTAGCTCTTATCAGCGCTATAAGAAAACGCACCCTAAATGGATGCGTTTTCTGTTTATCTTGTTGCTGTTGGCAGAGGTTTATCTCTTTTAGCCATTTCATTTCTGTTGGCAAATTCCCATGCGGTATGAAAGATCATGCGAATTCTTTTTTCATAGAGCTCAAAATTTATTTTATCTATTGTGTCTGTTGGTTTGTGGTAATCTGCTTTTAGCATACCATCATAAAAAAATAATACCGGTACTCCTTTGCGTGCAAAATTATAATGGTCACTTCTAAAATAAATTCTGTTTACATCATTCGGATCATCGTATTTATAATCTAAAACAAGGTTACTGTATTTGTTGTTTGCTGCCTCATTTACTAAAGGAATTTCGCTGCTCAATTTATCGTGCCCAACAACATATACATAGTTTAATGTGTCTCCGGTTTTTCTTTCTGTATCAATTCTGCCAACCATATCTGTATTTAAATCTATAGATGTTTTATCTAACGGAAATATAGGATGATCGCTGTAATACTCGCTGCCCCACAAACCTTTTTCTTCCCCGCTTACTGTCATAAACACCAGTGTTCTTCTTGGTCTGTGGCCTTCTGCTGCTGCCTTTGCAAATGCTTCTGCTATTGCAATAACGCCACATGTTCCGCTGCCATCATCATCTGCACCATAATAAATTTTACCGTCATGTTTTCCTAAATGATCGTAATGCCCGGTAAGAAAAACATATTCATCTTTCTTATCTGTCCCTTCTATTATGCCAATAACATTGCTTGCATTGATGATGTTGCGCTGCTTTTTAAACTCATATAAAATATTTGTAGTTCCTTCTGTCGGTTGTGGCGAAAAAGTATTCTTTTCCTTTGCATTTATTATTGCCGAATCAAATAAAACAGGAAAAATAGTTTTTGCATAGGCATGAGAAATGAGTGCATAATTTAATGATCTTGGGTTGCGTGAGGGCAGGCTTTCAAAGGTTACACCGCCACTCATATTATTGTCTATCTGGCGCTTAGAAAAAGTTTCTGCGTTTGGATTTACAATTAAAACACCAACAGCACCTCTTGCTTTTGCAGCATCAAGTTTTTTACTAATACCGGGGAAGGTCCATACAGAAGTTTTACCGGCTGCGTCAATAAAATATTTACCGTCTCTTTTCGGTTCTCCTAAAAAGATTACAACAACTTTTCCTTTTACATTAATGTTTGCATAATCGTTGTACGCAACATCATCAATACCATAACCTGCAAAAACCAGCTTGTTAGATGTAAATTTTGTATTGTCATTTGATCCCAGCGGAATTAAAAAGTCTTTACCGTTGTCAGCATTTTTGCCGTTCACAGAAAATACAGGAAGCGTTACGATGCTATCCTGTGTAAGCGGATAAAGCTGCTGGTAACTTTTTAATGCATCAGGTTTTTTTAACCCCATTAATGCAAACTGTGTTTCAATATACGCTGCTGCTTTTCGCTGCCCTTCAGTGCCTGTTTCTCTGCCCTCGAAAGCATCGCCTGCAATTATGGTAAGGTGTTTTCTTAGTTCAGCACCCGTAATTTTTTCAGCATATTTTGCTGAAAGGTCTACCTGTGCATATGAATACAGACATAAAACAGCAAGTGGTAGAAAGAATAATTTCTTCATTGAGGTAGTTTTATTTTTGGCAATTTATAAAAATAAGGAACAGGAAAGCAGAAATTACATGAGAGGTAACAGACTGTTTAATCTTGTGCATTTTACTGATCCCCATCATGGTTTTGCACAATGTCAATCTTATCTACTCTCAAAGCATGCCTGCCTCCTTCAAAAGCAGTTGCTATAAAAGTATCTACCATTTGCATGGCTAATTCTAAAGTAACAAACCTTGATGGTATGCAAAGAATATTTGCATTATTATGCATGCGTGCGAGAGATGCTAATTCGTTTTCCCAACAAATAGCTGCACGAATATGTTCATGCTTGTTTGCTGCAATCGCAACACCGTTGGCACTGCCACACAATAAAATACCAAAAGAATATTCTTTGCTTTCTACAGCGTTTGCCACCGGGTGTGCAAAGTCAGGATAATCAACCGAGTCGGCACTGTAAGTACCAAAATCACGCAGGGCGATTCCTTTTTCGTCTCTTAAATAATTTACCAGTTTTGTTTTGTATTCAAAGCCTGCATGGTCGCTACCAATGGCTAAAGGTTTTGTAAGATCGAATTGCATAATTTATAATTTATAATATTTTAATTTAAATATGAGCTTGGGGGAGCATAAATTACATGATCAAAAACCCAACTTATTTTATCAAAGCTTATTCAGACATCAAAAGAAATTCAAATAAAATTATTTACAAATGCCAGTGTAATGCTTCCTAATAATCTACAAAAGTGATCACAAGATCTTCATTTCCTAAGTTCCTTTAAAAAGGGGTTCTGTGTTGTATTAGCCACTCAATTATTTTATAACCCGGTAAGAACATCAGTTATACCTGAACGGTCTGTTTTACGTTTCCTGTTCTTTTTAATACACCCCAACCTTGTAATTCTCCTTTAAGCGCTTTGCTAAACGATTTAAATAAAATATAATACATCAATTGCCTGTAAATTAATTGCTGAGGAAACAGCCACAGCAATTTCCGATAGTTCTCTTTTTGTATTTTTTCACCAGCTATTTGTGTGTTTTTTAATGCTGAGTTTTCAAAATTATAAGCAATAGCTGCACCCGCCATATCCACCAGTGTAAAAATAACATAATACAATACAATATGCCCAAGGCTTGCTGGAATAATGCCAAGCCCTGCTGCTATAAGACTTAAAACCAGAATGATATCTGCTAAAGGCGCAAGAAAAGGTAAGATCATCTGGAAGATAAGTATATGGGGTAAGGCTATCATACCAAAATTTTTATATTTGGGGTTAAGGAAAGCCTCTTTGTGTTTCCAAAAACTTTGCATGATGCCAAAGCTCCACCTAAACCTTTGTTTTAAAAACTGGCTGAAAGTTTCGGGTGCTTCTGTGTAAGAAATAGCCTGCCTGCAATTGCGTATACGGTAACCTTTCTTGTGCATGCGCATAGTTAGGTCGCAGTCTTCTGCCAGTGTATCGGATGTGAAACCGCCGGCTTCTATAACCGCTGTTTTTTTAAAAGCACCTATAGCACCAGGCACTACTGTTATACAATTCAGGTAATCAAAAGCTGAGCGATCAAAGTTTTGAGAAGTGGTGTATTCAATACTTTGCCACCTTGTAATCATGTTTATTTCGTTGCCCACTTTTACATTACCTGCAACAGCGCCTACAGGTCTTTCGCCTTCGGTACTATAAAACTTTTTCATTAACTGTGATACTGCATCCTGTTTAAGCTGTGTATCTGCATCTATACAAACTACGTAATCATTAACAGCTAAATTAATTCCATAATTTAAAGCAGTTGCTTTACCGCCGTTGGTTTTTGTTACAACCTGTACATTTGGTACAGCAGCAAAAAAATCGCTTACTTTTTTATAAGTAGCATCTTTACTGCCATCATCCACAAAAACAATTTGTAGGTTAGGGTAATCCTGTTGTAAAAGACTTTCCACTGTTCTTACTGCATTTATTTCTTCATTATATGCGGGTACAATAATGCTTACACCGGGCTGCTCATGGCTAACAGGTAAAAAAGCTTCTTTTCTTTTTTGTTTAAATGCGAGCACTGCCATTATAACTATGCGACTCATAGACAAAGCTATACCTACAAGGAAAAGTGCAAAAATAAAATGTGTACCCCAATATAATACCATGCTAAAATAATAATCGAACCGAAGTTTTAAGTTTTGTGGAACAGCAGGCATAACATCATTTTTTGTTTTACCCATTAATGCTGCCACGGTTGTAAAGTCACAATTTTTATCTTTAAAATATTTAATAATTCTTGGTAAAGCATCAATGGTGGCTTGTCTGGTATCGCCACCGGCATCGTGCAGCAAAATAATATTGCCCTTACCATCTTCTGCAAGCCTTACAATTCTGTTAAAGATGGTATCTGCATTTACATGATAATCATCCCAATCCTGTGGATCTATACTTTCACCAACGGTTATGTAGTTATCTTTTTTACTGCGGGCTATAGGTTCTATTTCCTCAAATGTCTGGGGCTGACTATCCGCATTGTAAGGGGCTCTAAATAAAATGGTACTTCTGCCGGTAATGGCTTCTATAAGCAACCTGGTAGATTTCATCTCGAGATCTGCCCGCTGCACACTCATTTTCGCTATGTTGCTGTGCGTAAATGTATGATTACCAATTTCGTAACCATTTTTGTAAATTCTTTTGAGTATGGGAATATTGTTGGCAACATTAATACCTACCACAAAAAAGGTAGCCGGCACTTTTTCTTTTTCCAGAATATCCAGGATTTTAGGTGTCCATTCCGGGCTTGGTCCGTCATCAAAAGTAAGAATGATTTTATGGTTTGGGCCTATCTCAGTTGTATCTTCCCCAAACTTTTCATATACATAACCTGAGGGAAGCTGCACAAAAGTTTGTTCTGTTATTAACTGCTCAGCGTTGTCGATTTCTAATTTCACCAAACCTGGTTGCGGTGTATATAAAATTCTCAATAACTCACCTTCGCCTACCGGTGTAGGTTTTTGATTCACATCAAAAGGCAATTGCAACAGCGTATTATAATCAAAAGGTTTTACGGCCAGAGAAGAGTTGTTCAGCGATCTTCCATAAAAATTCCATAATCTGCGATCCTCTTTGCCCAATACCCATAAGGCTGTACCTGCAGTGCCATATTCATCGGCAAAGCGCATAATGTTATATGAAGTAACGGCACCCGTAAACCATACAACATGTTGCACAATTTTGCCTTTTTCCTCCTTAGAATATTCGTAATGCAGGTTAAAATTATCATTATCAAAGTCTACAGTGGCGTTGGAAAGTTTAGCAATATCCAATGCCTGTGAGTAGGTGAGGGCATCAGGCTCTATGAGTTTTCCTTCATCATCTTTTAAAACTTTTCCATTATTATCTACACTCCAGTCACGACCATAACCTGCAACGCCCAAAATTATTTTTTTATTATCTATCTTTTTAGCTGCGTCATCTAAAACTTCTTCAATCCATTTTTGAGCAGATATGGGTCCGGGCCCGCTTTGGGCATCGCTGTACTGGTCATAAGCCATCAAAATAATATGATCATTGTATTTATTTAATTCTACAAAATCGTAATCTTCATTCATGGGAACTACATCCTGCGTTACCATTAAGCCTTTAGCATGAAACACTTCGTATAATCTTTTTTGAAATGCGGTTAGCGGCGCATTAGAAGTTTCATTTATTTCTTCAAAATCAATGTTTATACCCTGCAGGTTGTATTTTAATAACGTATCTCTAAGATTATCTATAAATTTATTTCTTTTAATGCTGTCATTAAGCATTACATGGAGCAATGCACCATCAAAATCCCCAATTGGCGCTTTGGAAGAATTGTAATTGCTGAAAATGGGTAAAATTTTCAGGTTATTTTTCTTCATAATTGCCAGACCAGCTGAATCTATGCGTGTCTCTATTTGACTATTGTCTTTTAAATTAATAAAAAACCATTGCGGGAAAATGGTATTTAGCTTGGAGGCATTTGCTTCCAAATCGCTGAAAGAGGCTGCGTGATTCCATGCCGGGTCGTAAAAAGCTGCCCTAATGTATTCATTTTGCTCAGCAGGTTTTTTTCCTTTTGCTTTATTTATAGAATCTTCTCTGTCTTTAGATTCTAAAAATGTTTTAAACCCCTTGCCTTTA
>JANLVW010000146.1:0-1606 GCA_031364205.1 Ferruginibacter sp. | reverse complement strand
CAATCTGTATATAAAGCATTTAACAACAATCCCCGTTTTAAACCATCGCCCATGCAGGAGCAAAAAGTTGCAGCAGGTAACCTGGGAAAAAAAACAGGAAGAGGTTTTTATGACTATACTAAAAATACTGCCCAATGATTTTAGTAACAGGTGGTGCAGGCTTATTGGGTAATACATTAATTGAAATGCTGCTCCAAAAAGGAGAGAATATAAAAGCTACTTATAAAACTACCCCACTCGCTTTAAACAAATTTAAAAATCTCGAGACTGTTGAATGCGATATACTTGACGTGTGTGCACTCGAAGATGCGCTGCACGATGTAACTGAAATATATCATTGTGCCGGCCTTGTTTCCTTTATTCCCAAAGATGAAAAGAAGCTGTACAGCATTAACGTTGAAGGAACAGCTAATGTAGTAAATGCTGCATTAAATGCAGGCGTACGAAAATTTGTTCACGTAAGTTCTGTAGCTGCGCTTGGCAGAATTCGTCCCGGAGAAATGATTGATGAAAACATGTTGTGGACGGAAGAAACAAGCAACAGTAAATATGGCCACAGCAAATACCTTGGCGAAATGGAAGTGTGGCGTGGTGTAGCGGAAGGGTTGAATGCAGTAATAATAAACCCATCTATTATATTGGGTGCAGGAAACTGGAACGAAGGATCAACAAAAATATTTAAATCAGTCTATGATGAATTTCCGTGGTACACCGAAGGCTCCACCGGCTTTGTAGATGTAAAAGATGTTGCAGTTGCTATGGTGCAATTAATGGAAAGTAATATAACTGCTGAAAAGTTTATAATAAGTGCCGAAAATATTTCTTACCAGGATATGTTTACCATGATGGCGAAAGCCTTTGGTAAGAAAGTGCCATCAAAAAAAGTAACGCCATTTATTGCAGCATTAACCTGGCGAATGGAAAATATTAAAAGTATGTTTATGGGTACATCTCCTTTACTTACAAGAGAAACTGCCAACACTGCACTTACAAAGGTTGAATATGATAACGGAAAATTAATAAACCAATTAAGTGGTTTTAAATACAGCAATATGCATGACACAATCACTTATACCTGTAATAAATTAATTGCTGCCAATAAAACATAGCCGACACAGTGTATTTGTTCAATATTATTCCTGCAACAAATAATTAACATCATATCCTTTATTTTCGGAAAATATTTATAACCACTATGAAAATATTTTTTGTCACTCTACTAAGTTTATTTTTTTTAAACGCTTTACACGCACAAAACAATTTTTCTGTTTCAGGTAAAGTGCTCAATGAAGTAACAGGCTCGCCAATGGCTGCTGCATCTGTATTTGCACAGAATACAACTATTGGAACAATTACAGATGAAAACGGAAATTTTAAATTACAGTTGCCTCCCGGTGGTTATGAACTTGTATTTACTTTTTCCGGTTTTAAAACCGAGAGCAGGCGCATAACAACTGCTGATGGAGGCGAGGCCATTAATGTAAATTTAAAAGAAAGAGAAAAAGAACTTGACACTGTAGCCATCACATCTACTAACGAAGTAAAAGACGGACTTGAAAAATACGGACAGTTTTTTAATGAAGAATTTATTGGTAAAACAAGTAAC
>JANLVW010000134.1:0-1272 GCA_031364205.1 Ferruginibacter sp. | reverse complement strand
TAATCTGTTACCACAAAGCCTTTAAAGCCCCATTGGTTGCGCAATACATCCGTCATTAACCATTTATTTCCTGTAGCCGGAATTCCATCTACTTCATTAAAAGATGCCATTATACTTCCAGCCCCTGCATCTACAGCAGCTTTGTATGGAGGAAAATATTCATTGTACATTCTTATCCGGCTCATGTCCGTTGTATTGTAATCTCTTCCGGCTTCTGCCGCACCATACAATGCATAATGTTTTACACAAGCCATAATATTATCCTGTCGGGATAAATCTCCCTGATAACCTTTCACCATTGCTTTTGCAATTGCAGAACCCAGGTAAGGATCTTCGCCGCTACCTTCTGCAATTCTTCCCCATCGGGCATCACGGGCAATATCCACCATCGGGCTAAACGTCCAGCAAATACCATCGGCACTGCTTTCCATTGCTGCTATTCTTGCGCTCTGTTCTATCAGCTGCATATTCCATGTGCAGGATAATGCAAGCGGAATTGGAAACTCCGTCTGGTAACCGTGAATAACATCCATACCAAAAAGCAATGGTATTTTTAAACGGCTGTTTTCTACTGCAATCTTTTGCACAGCCCTTATTTTATCAACGCCTTTTATGTTAAAAAGACCACCTACTTTCCCCTGTTTTATTTTTCCTGCTATGTCTGAGTTGCCGGCCTGGCCCGTTACAATATCTCCTGACCCAGGTAAATTCAACTGCCCAATTTTTTCATCCAGCGTCATTTTTTTCATCAGTACATCTATGAAAGTATTCATAGATATTTTAGTTGTTTGCGCAGTTGCATCAATCGTAATGATGAGCAAAAAAGCCATGATCATTTTAGTTATCATTTTCATAGTTTCATTTTAATAAGTTATTCAACATTTACATTGATAAGCGTATCCTGCAAAATATAAAACGCTTAAATATTTATTTAATAGTCCACATCATCACCTTCATTTTATTTATGATTGCTAAACATCCATTGCATAAAATTACTTTCTGCAAATGCACTGTCCCAGCTGTTGTGGTTTGCATTTGGGTAGATGGTAAGCTTTGCCGCACCACCCTCATTCAAAATAGCAGCAGCCATATCTTTACTGTATTGTGGGTTTACCACATCGTCTTTTTCTCCATGAAAAATCCACCACTTTGTTTTTAAAAGATCTTTTGCATTAGCCGGATTTGCCCCTCCACAAATTGGCATGGCAGCGGCAAATAAATTTGGTTTCCTGCGCACCATTTCAAATGCTAACCACAACAGCTGGGACAGTG
>JANLVW010000130.1:0-1629 GCA_031364205.1 Ferruginibacter sp. | reverse complement strand
CCTGCGCTTGCTTCAAAAGCTTTTGCCATTGCCGGGCAAACTTTATTGTTAAGCATCATGTTGCTTTGTACAGAAAAGTTTTTACCCGTAATGTTCGATGCATGATCGATACAGTTTTTACCGGTATAAGATTCTACATTCCCGTTTACATCCAGCATGGCAACCTGCCTTACTTCTCTGCCTTCGTCTTTAGCAAGTAAATCGTTTAAGGCTTGTACAGCTGTTTTACCGCTTTTCATTAATGCCAGACCGTTTACTCCATAACTTTTATTTACAAAAGCCTGCGTAGCTACAACCCCAACACCAGCTTCGCCCCACGGCACAGCAGTACCAACACTAAACCAGTGGCTTTGTACACCTACAGCCATTTCGCCGGTATCAGCATCTCTTGCAACAATAGAAAAAGTATGTGCAAATGATTCGTCTTTTTTAAAAAACTGCGCAAAAGAAATATTTATAAAACAAACTGTTACAACAAAAGATATCAGGTATTTTTTCATAAAATTAATTTTAATTTAAAGCTACATACAATTTCAAATATTATTTTATGGAAATGCGATAGATTAAGCTCAATTTATTTTTGTTATTTTTACGATTCATCATTACTGAAGCATGACAACAGAAAAAGATTTAATAGAGAATTTATTTGCAACATTTAATTCAGCTAAAATTATAGGCATAGAAAAACTTCCCAAAAGCGGCGGAGACAGAATTTATTTTAGAATAGAAACCCATGAGGAAAATTACATTGCTACTTACAACATCAACTTAAAAGAAAACAATACTTTTCTTTATTTTTCAAAACATTTTAAAAATATCGGAGCACCTGTTCCTCAAATATTAGCTATAAATATTGAAGGAACTATTTACATACAGGAAGATTTAGGTACCGATTGTTTGCTCGATAAACTTGAAACAAATGGTTATACAGAAAACACAAAGCACTTATATAAAAAAACATTGAAAGCACTTGCGCATTTACAAATTAAAGGTAACCAAGCTTTAAATTATGATGAATGTATTACCAGCAAAGAATTTGGTAAACAGGCTATTTTAAGTGATCTGCTTTATTTTAAATATTATTTTTTAGATACATTAAAAATACCTTACGATAAAGAAAAACTCGGAGATGATTTTGAGGCACTCAGTTCATACCTTAACCATGCAGATTATAAATTTTTTATGTTTCGGGATTTTCAAAGCAGAAATGTGATGATAAAAAACCAGGAGCCCTATTTTATAGATTATCAAGGTGGAATGAAGGGTGCTTTACAATACGATGTGGCATCATTACTCTGGCAAGCAAAAGCAGATTTATCTGATGAATGGAAGGAGGAGTTGCTGAATTATTATATTGATTGTATTGAAGTGGAAATGATTACAAAGGTTGACAGACAGCGGTTTGTAAGCCAGTATAATGGTTACGTATTAATAAGGTTGTTACAGGTTTTAGGCGCTTATGGTTTTAGGGGGTTGTTTGAAAGAAAAGCACATTTTCTAACCAGTATTCCATTAGCTTTAAAAAATTTAAGTACTTTTTTATTACACAACAAAATGGGAATAAGTGTATTTGAATTTGACAGGATAATTTCCTCATCTACAATTAAGGAAAGTATCCTGTCAAATTCA
>JANLVW010000144.1:0-10216 GCA_031364205.1 Ferruginibacter sp. | reverse complement strand
TTTTTTTGGATAGAATAATAAACGCAACTGGTAAAAAAATTTCTGATCCAGGGAATTGCTTTTATAAGTCCAAATTGTTTTCTTGGTTTCCACCCAAATTTATATTCGTAAATAGGGTTTAACAAATAATGCGTATAATTTAAAACATTGTAACCAGTTTGCCTTACAATTTTTTCAAATTTTTCTATAGAAATACCTGTCTCTTTAATCTCCAGCATCTCCTGCCAATTTTCATTATTCTTTTTTAAAATCCATTTATATATTGGCATAGGCAACAAATGGTAATATGGAACTTTAGAAAGCCATTTGCCTTTGCAGATTTGCTGGTGCCCACCAAGAGGCATTTGCCATGGTGGAAAGCCAAAGAAAACAATTCCGTTTTCAGCCAAAAAAGTTTGCATATACGCCATGAGTTTAGGCTGGTCGTGTATATGCTCTATTACATCTTTTAAAATAATTACATCAAAAGCTCCACCCAAATCTGTTGCATTGGCATCGTAAATATTTTTAGAAATAAAAGATATTTTTCCTGCTGCTATTTCTTCACTCATCCATTCCCGGGCATTTACAAGCCTTGGTTCATCAAGCTCCACTCCTACACCTACAACATTCCGGTCAATAAAAGCTTTTAATACACCGCCTTCCCCACATCCTATTTCCAATACCCGCATTCCGGTTTTTAATTCAAACCTTTCTTCAATAAATGGCAATACATACTTATTTGTGTTGAGAATCTGCATCTCAAAATACCTTCTTCTGTCTTTATGAAATTCAAACATTTTCTTGATTACAGATTTTACTGTTTTATATTTTAAAAATGATAAAAATTATTTTCTATATAATTTATTTTTATTTTATCAGAACGATTTAAGCTTCAGCTTCAACTGCTTCGTCCATTTCAAATTTTAAATTATCAATTATAAAATCCTGTCTGCTTGGGGTATTTTTGCCCATGTAATATTCCAATAGTTCCTGCATGTGCTCGCCTTGTTCCGGTATCAATGGCTGGAGTTTCATATTTGCGCCAATAAAACGTGCAAATTCTTCCGGACTTATTTCTCCCAGTCCTTTAAACCTCGTTATTTCAGGTTTTGAGCCGAGTTTTTTTACTGCAGCCTGTTTTTCAGTTTCATCATAACAGTATATCGTTTCTTTTTTATCCCTTACTCTAAATAAAGGAGTTTCTAAAATATAAACATGTCCATTTTTCACAAGATCAGGAAAAAACTGAAGAAAAAATGTCATCAGCAACAAACGAATATGCATACCATCTACATCAGCATCTGTTGCAACTACAATGTTATTATATCTAAGTCCCTCATAACCTTCTTCAATATTTAATGCATGTTGCAAAAGGTTAAACTCTTCGTTTTCGTACACAATCTTTTTTGTGAGGCCAAAGCAATTCAACGGTTTTCCTCTTAAACTAAATACAGCCTGTGTGTTAACGTTTCTTGATTTTGTAATGGAACCGCTGGCACTATCACCTTCTGTAATAAAAATGGTACTTTCTTTCTGTTTTTCTACAACGGTGTCTTTGTCTTTGCCCGTAGCTTCATCGTTATAATGAAATTTACAATCCCGTAATTTTTTGTTGTGAAGGTTTGCTTTTTTTGCACGTTCGTTAGCCAGTTTTTTTATCCCTGCCAGTTCTTTCCTTTCCCGTTCGTTTTGCTCAATCCTTTTGCGCAAAGCTTCAGCAACCGCCTGGTTTCTATGCAAAAAATTATCAAGTTCTTTATGTAAGAAATCATAAATAAAATTCTTCATGCTTGGGCCGTTTTCAGACACCGCCTGTGAGCCCAGTTTGGTTTTGGTCTGGCTTTCAAACACCGGCTCCTGTACCCTTACAGAAATCGCAGCACATATACTTCCCCGAATATCTGATGCATCATAATCCTTCTTAAAATATTCTCTTATCGTACGCACATAACCTTCTCTAAAAGCCGCTAAATGCGTTCCACCCTGTGTGGTAAACTGTCCGTTTACAAAACTGTAATATTCTTCTCCGTAAGCATTTTCATGAGTTATGGCAATTTCAATATCTTCTCCTTTTAAATGAATTATAGGATAACGAATTTCATCTGCATTGGTTTTTCGTTGCAACAAATCGAGCAGACCGTTTTTACTTACATAACGTTTGCCGTTTAGGTTCATCACTAAACCGGCATTTAAAAAACAGTAGTTCCAAAACTGGTTATCTAAATATTCCTGTACAAAGTGAAAATTTTTAAAAATACTTTCATCCGGTTTAAACTTTACATAAGTTCCGTTTTCTTCCTTACTTGCGGTTTCTTTATGGTCTTTTATTAATACACCTCTTTCAAATTCTGCCGTCTTTTCTCTGCCTTCCCTAAAAGCAGTTACTTTAAAATAATCGCTCAAAGCATTTACAGCTTTTGAACCTACGCCATTTAAACCAACACTTTTTTGAAAAGCCTTACTGTCGTATTTGGCACCTGTATTTATTTTACTCACCACATCAACCACTTTCCCCAATGGAATTCCTCGGCCATAATCTCTTACGGTAAGTATTTTATCGACAATGGTTACATCTACATGTCTGCCATACCCCATAGCATGTTCATCAATACAATTGTCAATAACTTCTTTTAACAAAACATACACGCCATCATCCGGACTACTGCCATCACCTAATTTTCCAATATACATTCCCGGGCGAAGCCGGATATGTTCCTTCCAGTCTAAACTTCGTATCGATTCTTCATCATACTTAGCTTCTATCTTTTCTTTTTCTGCCATTCTTATTGTTGTCTGAAACTTATTTGATTAATATTTTAATGTGTATTTGTAAATAGAACAGCTAAAACCGCGGCATCTTTCACTATTAGTGGCAAATATTTTTTTTAGAAAAGGAAATAGGAATCACATTTCATCTTCAACTATCGAATTGGCTTTTTCTGTATTAATTTATGAAAATTTATTGTCTATTTATGAGTATGGTAGCTACGAATGTATAAAACCAGATTTTGATTATTCAGATAGATTTTCCACAAAGTTCCTAAATATGTTAGCAAATATATAATTCTTTCCATCAGCTATGCAAATACGCTATTCCTTAACAACGCAAACTATTAAACCCACGTAAATTTAGTATAATTAAATAAGTAAAAAAATGAGAAAAGCAAAATGGTTTATTGGTGCGTTAGCAGTATTTACCATAATATCCTGCAACAGCACTCAGGTAATTTCATCTTATAAAGATGAAAAAGTTGCCGCAAAAGATTTTAAGAAAATCCTGGTATTAGGTATTTTTCAACAAAAAGAAAGATCGCTTAGGCAGGAAGCAGAAACACAACTGGTTAACCGGTTAATTGAACAGGGCTACAATGCAACATCAGCCATGAAAGATTTTGGGCCAAAAGCTTTTGAAAAAGTATCAGAAGATCAGCTAGCAGCAAATCTAAAAACAAGTGGGTACGATGCTGTGATAACAACGGCTTTGCTTGATAAAAAAGATGAAGAGAATTACCAGCAGGGCACATCTCGTATTCAGCCGGTTGGTGTTTACTACAATCGTTTTGGCCGTTATTATTCCACAGTATACGATCGTGTGTATCAACCTGGATATTATACAACATCTACTGATTATTTTTTAGAATCAAATTTATATGACATTGCTTCAGGTAATTTACTGTACAGTGTTCAGACCAAATCAATTGATCCCTCATCTGCTACCAGCCTTGCAAGCGATAACAGTAAAAAAATAGTAAAAGATTTAAAGGAAAAAGGCGTTTTGGTTAAAAAATAAGTTGTTTTGGTTGTTGAAAAATGAAAGCGAAAGGATTAATTTCTTTTCGCTTTTTATTTTCAATCTATTGAAAGTTATATTTACAACAATTTGAATACATTTAGTTATTAAACAAACTTCAACATTGCTAAAACTCGTAACCGATAGAAATTTTATAAAGCAACAGGCCGATATAAAAGAGGAAGAAAATAATACTTTTAGAAACTTTTTAAAAGGTTTTAATACCCTTGAACTTGATGAAAAAGTTCATGAAATAAATAATTTTGTTACACCCCAAATTGATTGTACAGTTTGTGGTGCCTGTTGCAGGCAATTGATGATAAATGTTACAGCCGATGAAAATATTGAAGTCGCAGGTTACCTTAATATTTCCCCTCAACAATTTAGAGATGAATACTTAGAACAAAGTATGCAGGGCAAACTAATTATTAATGCCATTCCGTGTCATTTTTTAGCTGATTCAAAATGTACCATCTACGAAAACCGATTTAAAGAATGCAGAGCTTTTCCGCATTTACATGAAAATAATTTTAAAGGAAGATTATTTGGAACCCTCGTGCATTATGCCATGTGTCCAATCATTTTCAATGTTATTGAACAATTGAAAATAGAAATTGGATTTATAAATTAAATAATTTTTAATTTTAAAATTAAATCAGGGAAATCACGAAAAAATGCACAACTTTAACATCGGTATTAATTGTGAGTATACATTCCAAACTTAAAACAAAAAATAATGAAACTAACACAAATTGCAATGGCAGCTGCACTGCTAACTACAATTGCGTTTACAAGTTGTAAACCCAAAGATTCTGAAATTAAAACCAATGTTGAAGCCGCTTTAAAAACGGATATGAAAATGGCCAACACCATGGTTGATGTAAATGATGGAAAAGTAACTTTATCCGGTGAATGCACAGATGAAGCATGCAAAGCTAAATGTGAAAGTACTGCAGCAGGTGTAAAAGGCGTAAAGCCTCCGGTAATTAATAACCTTACTGTAGCAGCACCAATTATTACGACACCTGCACCTGCTTCTACCACTACCGTATTAGATGCTGGAACCCAACAAAAAGTAAAAGATGGGTTAAAAGACATTAAAGGCGTAACAGTAGTATTTACTGCAGATAAGGCAGTTATAACGGGCGAAGTTACGGCAGCAAACAGAATGAAAATTATGCAAATGCTTGCTGCTGCTAAAGTGCAGTCAGATGTAAGTGGCTTAATGGATAAAAAATAATAATTTAAAAAAAAATAAAAATTATGGCTCTTCAAGAAAAATACGCACAATTACTAACCGCTGCACAAACCCAAGGTGTAGAAAATTTATCTGTAGCAGAACAGAATGGTGTTTTACATGTTAGCGGTACAGCTAAAAGCACAGCTGATTATGATGCGCTTTGGGCACTTTACAGCCAGATTGACCCGAATATGGCAAGTGGAGATTTAATGATGAACATTGATATTAAAGCTGATACAGGAGCTCAACTTAAAGTTACTACAGATTCAACCAGCCTAAATATTAGAAGTACACCAACAACCGATGGTGAAATTGTTGGAAAAGCTGCACACAATGAAGTGGTAACACTGGTTGAAAAAACGGATGACAGCTGGTGGAAAGTTAAAACAGCACAAGGTGAAGAGGGATACGCTTATGCGCAATATCTTTCTCCAATGTAAAAAAAATGCATAAATTAAAAATGCTGTTTCATTAATTTGAAACAGCATTTTTTATAAATCAATTAATCGTTGGCATAATTTTTTTTAGAAAAGGGAAATATTATTTTAATATTTATTCAAGAATAAAAGTTGAAAAAATTGTAGTACCGTAATTTCTTTCTGAAACATAATGATCAAATTTTCTGTAATCATTACGTGGCGTATGTTCTAAAATAAATCTTCCTCCGTTATTTAATAATCCATTTTCAAAAATTCTTAAAGGTAAATCATCGATCGATGTTAGACCGTAAGGTGGACCGGCAAAAATGAAATCATACTTATTAGCACAAGAATTTATAAAATTAAAAACCTCGCTTTTTATAACTTTAAAATTTTCTAATTTTAATTCTTCGGCAGTTTTTTTAATAAAGTCATACATTTTATTGTCCATTTCCACGATAGTTAAATCCGGCACTCCCCTGCTTGCAAGTTCATAGCTTATGCAACCGGTACCACCAAAAAGATCAAGTGTTGTAAGCTCCTCAAAATCTAATTTATTTTGTAGAATATTAAACAAACCTTCTTTTGCAATATCAGTTGTTGGTCGGGTATGAGGCATATTTGCAGGCGGCTGTATTCTTCTGCCACCGTGGGTTCCACTAATTATGCGCATGAGCAAGTGCTGTAAGATGTTGATAAAAATGAACTGGTAATTCCTCAAAACTTTCTGAAAAAACTACAACTGTGGTTTCTGCAAATTTAATATGTAGGAAATATTTGTAAAGATCCTGATAAAGAGTTGAATCTATATCTACCATTCCGCTTAAAGACAGCGTGAGTAAAGATGCTGGCGTTTCAAAACGTTCTGCAACATTAAGAATGTGATAACAAACATCTGCTGGTAGAGTGTAATTAAAATATTGAACAATCTGCAGCTGTCCTTCTTTAAAAAAAATAATTTTAATACTCGAATTGTAAATAATACAATGCAATACAGAGTCTTTGTTGTTATTAATTTGATAAGAAGTACTGTGGGTAAATTCACCTGAAGGATATAAGGCAAGAAAAGAATTATGAATTACTGACGGAACACTGTAGATATTTTTTACAGCCTGTTGTTGACATGATTCCTGAAAATAAATTCTCGTTTTATCCTGGCCAAATAGCTGATCTAAAATTTGCTCCTTTTCATCTTCAATAAAATATTGTTCCGGTATTAATGTGCTGTTTAAAAAGTTATAAAATATTTTACTTGATGTTAAATTTATATCCTGCAAACAAGCTGTTTCATGAATATATTTTTTTACCTCATCAACATAATTATCAGGAAGAGTATTCTTTTCGAAGTTCATGGAAAAAAATCCCTCAATTTTAAAAGGAGTTTTTGAGAAAATAAGAAAAGAAATATCAGTATCTCCCACTTCTGTAATTAGATGTAATGCAACATTTTTATCTGTTGATGGTTCTATTTTAAATGCAATTTTCAAAGCCTGAGTTTAGGCAGGCAAAATAAGATATTTTTGCCTACTTATGGAAACAGGGGCAACATTAAATGATTTAAAGGTACAGGTTAACAACAAGCAGGTTCTTTCAATTGCCCTACCAATAACACTTTCCATACTTATTCCTCAATTAAATTTGTTGATTAACAGTATTTTTTTAGGAAAAGTTAGCGAGGAAGCTTTGGGCAATGCAGGAATTACCGGTGTGTTTTATTTAATATTTGCAGTAGTGGGTCACGGTTTAAATAATGCTATGCAAACGGTATTTTCAAAAAATGCGGGTAGTGGAAATCCGGAAAACTTTAAAACTATTTTATCGCAAGGCATACGAATAAGTTTACAATTTGCAGCAGTGGGTATTTTATTTACGTGGCTTATTGCGCCATTTATAATGCAGGCTGTTGCTGATGCTGCTTCTTATCCTCAGGAAATGCGGTTCTTAAAAATCAGAATTTTTGGGTTACCGTTTCTTTATCTTTTTCAAATGGGCAATGCTTTTTTAGTAGCTTCTCTTAACAGCCGCTATCTAATAATCGCCTTTATATGTGAAGCAGCGGTAAATATTATTTTTGATTATTTTCTCATATTCGGACATGCAGGTTTTACCGCAATGGGGTTCGATGGAGCCGCTGTAGCCTCTGTTATTGCTGAATTTGCAGGTATGATTGTCGTTTTTTCTGTACTTATTGTTACAGGGTTACGAAATAAATATGGATTATTTAAAACGCTTAAATTTAATAAAGAAATCAACCGACAAATTTTGCAGGTATCTCTTCCTCTGGTAGCACAATATGTTATTAGCGTAACAACATGGCTTGTTTTCTTTTTATTGCTGGAAGGTAGAGGTGCAAATGCAAAAGCCATCAGCAATGTAATGAGGAACGTGTTTGGTATTGGAGGAGTTTTTGTATGGGCCTTTGCCAGTACATGCAACACAATGGTAAGTAACTTGATGGGACAAAAAAGAGAAGCCGATATTATTGCTGCAATAAAATTAATTACATTTTGGAGTATTGGATTTTGCGCTGTTCCGATTTTAATTTTAAATATTTATCCTCAAGTTTTTTTTAGTTTATTCGGACAAAATGAAGACTTTATAAAAGAAGGTACATCGGTAATAAGAATGGTTTCGCTTGGTATGATATTTATGAGTATTGCAAATATTTGGCTAAATGGCGTTACGGGTACGGGCAAAACCCAAACTAACCTAAAAATAGAACTTGTGGCTATCTCCCTTTATTTATCTTATACACTTTATTTTATGAAGGTGAATTACATTTCGCTTGCCATGGCATGGAGCAATGAATTTGTATACTGGACAGCTATATTTACGATGTCATTTATTTATTTAAAAAGTGGAAAATGGAAAACGGTAAATTATTAGAAAAGGGTTAATATATTCTCTATGCCTTTTACTCAAAATTTTAATTAAAAAATGCCGCTCATTTATGAGCGGCACTTTCATTTTCAAAATTAAATTTTCATTTTTTTAATTACCTGCGTTCCATTTGTTATTTGCATAGTTCATATCAGGGAAGACTTTATCAGGATCTATCGTAACAGCTTTTACAGCTTCCGTAGTCGGGAGTTTAACTTTAAACAAACTTGTATTGTTCCAGATTTCTATCGGGAGATTTACAATTCCTTTTTTACCCGAAACTGTTTCAAACTCAATAATAACAGGCATTGCCATCTGGTCTAAATTTTCTAAAGTCACGATTGTACCTTTTACTGCATCATTGCTTACTTCTTTGATTGATTGATCTAATTTATAATTTTCCAGAAACCATCCTTTCCAAAACCATGATAAATTTTCGCCTCCAACATTATCCATGGTCCTAAAAAAGTCCCAGGGCGTGGGGTGTTTGTAGGCCCATCTTTTTATGTATTCGGTAAAAGCATAATCAAATCTTTCAGGTCCTAAAATATTATTTCTTAACATAGTTAAGCCATAACCTGGTTTAAAATATAATGCCGCACCAATATTTGCTTCTTTCATTGCATCCGGCGTATTAAAAATACTCTCACTCATTGGTCCAAACATATATGCTGTAAGTAAAGATGGATTTGGTGATGAGCCATCAAACTCACCTTTATTAAAATCTTTTAATGCAAGTGAATTTATAAATGTATTAAAACCTTCATCCATCCAGCCATATTTTCTTTCATTACTTCCTACAATCATTGGAAACCAGGTATGACCAAATTCATGGTCAGTAACGCCAAATAAATCGGCACCCCCGGCACCGTAACCACAAAAAACAATTCCCGGGTATTCCATTCCACTTACGTTTGTAGCAACATTTGTGGCTACAGGGTAAGGATATTGAAACCATCTTTTGCTGTAATTTTCAATGCTGCCTTTTGTAAATTCGGTAGCTCTGCTCCATTTTTTATTGCCATTACTTTCTGCTGGATAAACGCTTTGTGCCAATGCCTTTTTCCCCCCTGCAAGGTTAATTTTTGCAGCATCCCAAATAAATGATTTTGATGATGACCATGATACATCTCTTGCATTCTGCATTTTAAATTTCCATGTAAGTGTACCGGAACTTTTTGGTCTGGATGTTGGATCTGTTACCTCATTTTCGGAACGAATTATGATAGTAGCATCGCTGTTTCTTGCATCTGTTAATCTTTTAAGTTGAGTTGCAGTAAGTACTTCAGCAGCATTTTGAAGCTCGCCGCTTGCTACGACAATATGAGAAGCCGGTGCTGTTATGCTAAAATCATAATCACCATATTCTAAATAAAATTCGCTTGGGCCAATGTAAGGTAATGTGTTCCATCCTTCAACATCATCATATACACACATACGTGGATACCACTGAGCAACTGCAAAAATATTTCCGTATTTTGTTTTTAATATACCGCAACGATCAGCGCCTTCTTCAGGCAGGGTAAAAGAATAATCAATTTTAATTTTAATGATATCGCCTGATGGCTTTAGTGATTTTGGTAATCTTATTTGCATTCTGGTATCTGTAATTAAATAATCAGCATTTACATTGTCCGTTATATTTTTTACAGAAGAAATTTTATAACCACCATCAAAAGTACTTTCCGCACTTCCATAGCGGCTGTGGCTTCCAACAGGCATACGATCCTGACCCCTGCTGCCTTTCGCAAATAAATTCTGATCTAGCTGCAGCCACAAAAAAGGTAAAGTGTAAGGACTGTTGTTTTTATAAGTTATAATAACTGAACCGGAGATTTGATTTGAATTTTCATCTAAAGAAACGTTTATCTGATAGTCCGCACGGTTTTGCCAATAATTTGTATT
>JANLVW010000033.1:0-3101 GCA_031364205.1 Ferruginibacter sp. | reverse complement strand
CGCAGGTTCCAAAGTAAATTCAGGGCTACCATCACATTCCCATTTTACAGCAGTTGCGCCTTCTTTAAAACTTTTTGTTATAACTTCTACTTTTTCACTCACCATAAAAGAAGAGTAAAAACCCAATCCAAAATGTCCGATGATATTATTTTCATTCTGCCCTTTGTATTTTTCTAAAAATTCTTCTGCTCCACTAAAAGCAACCTGGTTTAAATATTTATCAACTTCCTCTTCTGTCATTCCAACACCACGATCGCTGATTGTCAATGTCTTTTTTTCAGCATCAAGTTTTATGTCAATTCGCATATCACCAATATCACCTTTTGCTTCGCCGATGGAAGAAAGGGTTTTAAGTTTTTGCGTTGCATCTACAGCATTGCTTACTAATTCACGAATAAAAATATCGTGTTCACTGTAAAGAAACTTTTTAATAATGGGAAAGATATTTTCCGTTTGTACCCTAATATTTCCTTTTTGCATATAAATTATAATTAATGTTCATGTTCGAATGTCAATTAAAATGCCATTTTATCCTTGCTGACATGATGGCAAAAATTGTAAAGTTAGAAACACTTAAAATAACAGGGATATTATGTGAACAAAATACGGATCAAGTTTTTTTAGATTAGTTAAAATTGAAATCCTAGATGTGGATATCGATGACTATTTAGTATATAAATATTAAGTTGATAACACTGTTCTCAATTCTCTAGGCACTTTTCAAATCCAACGTATTATTTTTAAACAAGAAATAAAATTTTGATATAAAAAAACCACGAAATTAAAATTTCGTGGATTTTTACATGGGGTTATTTTATTCAACAATTTCAACATCATTTTCATTAATGATGGGAGCATTCTTAAACCTTAAAATAATATTGGCTGTTGTTACTACATCTTTCTGGCAGTATGTAGCAATGCGTTTCATATTTATGAATCTTTCTTCTGCGTTGCCATTATGAAATAATTCTCCTACCATGCTCCCATCAATATCTTCTTTTGGTGAAGGAATACCCATAGCTGCAGCCAGCAATTTTAAAGAAGTATAATTTTTATAATCGCCAAAACGCCAATATTGAAATGTGTCTACAATATTTGTTTCCCAGGGTTTCATATTTTGAAAATCGAGATATGGAGGAATGCACATATTATTTACAAGCAATCTTCTGCAGATAAATGGGATATCAAATTCTTTTATATTATGACCTGCAAAACACCAGTTGTTGTTAAAGCTTTCAATTTTAGAAACAGTTTGGAGAAAATCGGCCAGTATTTTTTTTTCATCATCACCATAAAAAGATTTTACCCTTATTTTTAAATGTTGTTCCCTAATAAAATAGCCAATACTGATACAAATAATTTTAGAAAACTCCGCCATTACCCCTGCACGCTGCGGATAAAATTCAGCGGGAGTAATTCCCTCAGGTAGAATCCTTACAGTTTTTTCCTCCCACAACTCCTGCCATTTTTCTTCCAACAAATTAAAAGATGCTGAAACAGATGCTGTCTCAATATCAATCACAATCAAATCTTCTGTTTTAATATTTTGCATATTTTAAAATTAATTTTTACAATTTAAGCAAAAAAAAACCTGCTAAAAAAGGCAGGGTTTAAATTATTTAACAAGCACGTTAAAAAGTTATACCGGCAGATATTTGAATTGCCTGGTTTTTCCAGCATTCTCTGTTATCGACACTGTTTATGTTGGATAAGCCGAGCTTATACCTTGCACTTAAATTTACAAACGGTAACTGAAGCCACAATCCGCCAATAGCACTCCAATCGCCGTTTTTATAAACACTTTTTACATTGGTTCTTAAACTGTCAACTGTTTCTTTTAGTAATGCACCATAAGAGGGCCCGAACTGTAGTTTTACTCTTTTTGATGGACCAACATTAATATTTAAGAGCACGGGAATTTCTAAATAATTAAGTTTTGCCTTATGCTGTGTTCCACCTCCAAACAAATCATCATAAATGGTATTTGTATCATTCGTAAATTCGGATTCGCTTTGTACAAAACTTAATTCGGGCTGTATACCAAATATTTTACTAAAATTGAATTGTGTAAATACTCCTCCCTGAAAATTGTATTTGAACCCTTCGTTGTAAGCCTTGCCGCTTATTTTATTAATATTTACACCGGCCTTGGCACCAAACCGAAAAAAGTTTTCATGCTCTGCATCTATTTTACTTTGTGCAAATGTATTATGCGGTAAAAAATAGCAAACAGCTAATATAATTAATGCGTAGTTTTTGTTTTGCAGGCTAAAGAGGGATTTCATATTTTATTTTTTAAAGTAAAAGGATAATAAAATTAGTATTTCGAAAAATGTACCATATTGAAATAATTATAAGAGACATTTCTCAAATGTTAATTCCACAATTTTACAAAGAATCTATTCAATACAACATTTGAAAACGTTATACATTTTCCAAAATTGCTTAAAAAAAAAGACCCGTTCTAAAAAGAACGGGTCTCATCTTATATCTTAATACTTATATGTTGATACTTATATTTCGATACTAGTCTTCAATCTTAGATTTACCTTTTGCTTTTGCAATGATCTCTTCAGATACACCGTTTGGCGCAGGAGCATAATGACTAAACTCCATGGTAGAAGTTGCACGACCACTAGACAATGAACGCAATTGTGTTACATAACCAAACATTTCACTTAATGGAACTTTAGCTTTAATAACCTGAACACCATGTCTGCTATCCATACCTTCAAGCATACCACGGCGACGGTTAAGATCACCAGTTACATCACCCATGTATTGGTCAGGCGTAAGCACTTCGACTTTCATAATCGGCTCAAGTAAAACAGGTTTTGCTTTACGACCGGCTTCACGGTATCCTTGCTTAGCACACAATTCAAAAGAAATTGCATCACTATCCACATCATGATAACTACCATCGTAAATTCTCACTTTCATATCTACCACAGGATAACCGGCAAGTACACCGTTTGTCATGCTGTTTGTAAATCCTTTAAGTATTGGAGCAATAAATTCTTTTGGAATACTACCACCAAAAATTTCATTTACAAACTGTAACCCGCCTGTTGGGTTTAGTACTAACCATTCTGCATCAGCAG
>JANLVW010000006.1:0-13038 GCA_031364205.1 Ferruginibacter sp. | reverse complement strand
GTTCGTCACTGCTGCTATCCATCAGCAGGAGATCATACGTAGGTGACATACGCTCTGCAAGCAGGGTACCTATTTTGGAGTTGGCTCCAATGATCGCCATGTTTTTTCTAGTTGCCATGTAGCTGTTGTTAGGATGCAAAGGTAGCTACACCCTCCTGCCTTACTAATTGACATTTGATAAGAAATGCACTTGATATTTATCAAGTAATGCTTATTTTTTTTGGACGATGGTTTTACGAATGCGGCTCAGCGTTTCGGGTGTAATACCCAGGTAGGAGGCTATTAAGTGTTGCGGGATGCGTTGTACGAGCTCAGGGTTGCTGTGTTGCAGGCGGAGGTATTTTTCTTCGGCTGTAAGGGAGATGCTGCTGAGTAGTCGCCGTTCTTTAGAGATAATATTTTTTTGAAACAAGATGCGAAAATAACGTTCCATCCGTGGCACCTGCAACATCATTTCTTCAAAATGGGGGAGTGTTATCAGCAGGAGTTCGGCATCCTCTATCGCATCTATATTGTACGCTGCCGGTTCGCCCGAAAGAAAGCTGTAAGTATCAGAAATCCACCAACCTTCCCAGGCAAATTGCAGCATGTGTTCTACCGCTTTGTCATCTACATTGTAAGAACGCAGCAATCCCTGTTCTACAAAAGCCAGGTATTTGCACACATCGCCTTCCTGCAGCAGGTATTGTTTTTTGCGCAGTTTCTTGGGCGAAAAGTAACTTTTCACAAGGGCCTTCTCCTCTTCGTTCAAAATGACTTTATCTGCAATGTGCAAAAAGAAAACATCAAACATGCTGCAAAATAGTGAAATCAATACTGCACAGCAAAACATAGACCTTACACTTATGCAGATTTTTGATGCCAGTACTGTAAAATTTACGGAAAGAAACAAGATGACAGGATCAATAGGGATGTTGCGTTTTGGTTCGCTAAAAATTATTTTTTTCGCCTCCGTTGGTGCCCATTCTAACAATAATTGAAGTTCATCCTATCACACATGCGCCGAGGCTTGGTCTTTGACCAGCCGACCCAGTATAAAAAACCTATAATTTGTTTTACTTTCAATAAATGAAACAACAATATGCGCAAGAGTGGCCGCAGTTTTTTACAGCCACAATACAAGAATGGAAGCATTTATTAAAAGAAGATAAATACAAAAATATTATTGTTGAAACACTTAAGTTTCTTGTAACGGAAAATAATGTTACTATCAATGGTTTTGTTATTATGCCCAATCATATACACATCATTTGGCAAGCAAAAGCCAACAATGACTTACAAAAAATACAAAATAGCTTTATAAAACATACTTCAAAAGAGTTTAAAAAATTGTTGGCAATAGACAATAATCTACAAGCGTATGAAGTAAATGCCATTGACAGGAAATATAATTTT
Organism: Ferruginibacter sp.; assembly: GCA_031364205.1. GTDB lineage: Bacteria > Bacteroidota > Bacteroidia > Chitinophagales > Chitinophagaceae > Ferruginibacter. The sequence continues at coordinate 11,643 of JANLVW010000006.1, read as the reverse complement.
TGGCAAAGGGATTCCTTAAATATTGAGTTGTTTACTGCCGCAGTTTTTCAGCAAAAATTAAACTACATACATTACAATCCTGTAAAAGCCAATCTATGTAACTTACCCGAAGACTACCATTTTTCTTCAGCATTGTTTTATGAAAAAGGTATAGACCATTTTAGTTTTATAGACCATTATTTGTGATAAATAAAGTCGCTAAAAAGTAGGTCGGCTGGTCAAAGACCAAGCCTCGGCGATTCACAGGTGGAGGCGTTGGGCGCTCCTAAATTTGCGAATTGACCGACGAAGGTGACAAAATTATTTACGCAAAGTGTGGCAAAGGGCCGAGACGTTACTAAGAAGTAGAGACTTGGTTCCCAACCTTCAATAAGTTTTCTAATTTCTTTCCCTTTTGTGATACATAATTTTTGTTAGTAAGGGTATCTTTAAAGCATTATAATGAAACCGGAAATAAATATCGTTTGGTTTAAAAGGGATCTGCGTTTTACAGACCATGCACCGCTGTATTTTGCACAAAAGGCTGGTGTACCAATTTTGTTTTTGTACTGCTTTGAACCTTCTGTAATGGCCGGCCCAGATAGTGATGTACGGCATTGGAGGTTCGTTTACCAAGGGCTGCAAAATATGCAGGAAAAGCTCACTGATGTAAATGGTAGTTTATATATTTTCCACAATGAAGTACTGACTGTTCTTGCAGCAATAGAAAAAGAATACTGCATCAAAACAATTTTCTCGCATCAAGAAACGGGTAATAAACTTACGTACGACCGGGATAAAAAAGTACAAGCTTTTACGCAGCAAAAAAATATACAATGGAATGAGTACCAACACAACGCAGTGGTGAGAGGGCTTAAAAGCAGAAAAAACTGGGACGCTTTGTGGACGCAAACAATGCTGCTTTCGCCCTTGCTCTTAGATGAAACGAATTGGAACTTTGTGCATTTGCCATCCCCATTGTACGCATCATTAAAAGGAAAAGATTTACCCGATCATTTAACAACGGTTAATAAGAATTTTCAGCAAGGTGGTGAAACCCTTGCGTGGCGTTATTTAGATAGCTTTTTAAAAGAACGCTATCTAAATTATAGCAAACACATATCTAAACCGGAGCTTAGTAGAAAGGGTTGTAGCCGACTATCTCCTTACCTCGCCTATGGCAACATCAGCATGAAGATGCTGTACCAGTTTTGTATGCAGCATTATGGAAACAGTTTCAACAAAAGGGCTTTGTCAAACTTTATTTCAAGATTGCACTGGCATTGCCATTTTATGCAAAAATTTGAAGACGAGTGCCGGATGGAATTTGAAAATATAAACAGGGGTTATGATGCAATTGTAAAAGTTAAAAATGAAGGATACATAAGAGCCTGGCAAAATGGTAAAACGGGTGTGCCGCTTATTGATGCATGTATGCGTTGCGTGGTAGCAACTGGTTATTTGAATTTTAGAATGCGTGCCTTGGTAGTTTCTTTTTTTACATTTAATCTGTGGCAGGATTGGAGAGCGCTGCATTTTCTTGCAAGGCAATTTTTAGACTATGAACCTGGTATTCATTACCCACAGTTACAAATGCAGGCGGGTGTTACCGGTGTAAACACAATTAGAATATACAATCCAATAAAAAATTCTCAGGAACACGATACAGACGGAATCTTTTTAAAAAAATGGTTGCCAGAGTTAAAAGATATTCCGGCAAATTTAATTCATGAGCCTTGGAAGTTAAGTACCATTGAGCAACAATTGTACAATTGTACGATTGGAATTGATTATCCTTTTCCTATTGTAGATATTGAACAAACAAGAAAAGCTGCCAGTGATATTGTTTGGAATTTAAGGAAAAATAGCAGGGTGAAGCAGGAAGGTAAAAGAATAGTAAAGAAGCATGTAAATGCAAAAGATGCAGCTTCTGGAATTTTTACGGGAAAGAATTGATAAAAGATTGCAATGAATGTGTAATATTCTCCATTATTTTAGTCATCTACTTGCTACAACAAAAGCTGAAAAGTGCTTTGCTGCTCCGCATGGCAGGGATAGCAGCGAAAAGCCCGCAAACGAGTAACGAGTGCGGACTTGGAGCGAATAGCCCGTAACTAATGTTTGGCTTTGTACCTATGCCCATGCCCCGCAAAGCATTAAAACTTTATTAGTTCCTCCAACTTCTCTCCGTTTATTCTTCAATAATTTAACTTAAAAAACCGGATGGCATGTGCTGCATCTTCGGCCGAATTTATGGGGCAGGTTTCCAAATCTGCACCATAAGGAAACCCTGAGGCAAGTTTGTTTTTAGTTCTCAGCAAAGTCACGGCCCTTACTTCTCAGCAACCTCTCCCAACGGCGACGTTGCTGAGAAAGAAGCAATCGGATTATTCAATGATCATATTGCAAATGTTCACCGTTATGGTGCCGTCTTTTTTTATATAACCGTAAAACATGCCCTCTGTATTATAATTCAAAGCAATATTGCCATTTGCATCCATGGCTATGAGGCCGCCTACTCCACCGGCATTTGTAAGTTTCTCTTCAATCATTTCTTTTACAGCAACACTTACCCGTATTGATTTATATTCTATCATCGCACAGATGTCGTGTGCTACTGCATGGCGAATAAAATATTCACCATGACCGGTGCATGAAACTGCACATATTTTATTGGCATAAGTACCGGCACCTATTATAGGGGTATCACCAACTCTACCAAATTTTTTATTGAGCATGCCGCCTGTAGAAGTCCCTGCAGCCAACCCGCCGGCTTCATCTATTGCAACGCAACCCACCGTGCCAAGCTTTGTTGGCGGCTGTTTTGAAAATAGATCTGTATTATTTTCGGTTTCCTCTTTTAACTTTATTATCTGCTGCCACCGGTCTTCCACTTTAAAATACGACTGGTCAACAATTTCAATACCATTCCCTTTTGCAAACTCATCTGCGCCACTCCCCACAAGCATCACATGTGGTGAATTATCTATTATTTTCCGGGCTGCAGAAATGGGATTTTTTACCGTACGCACACCTGCTACAGCACCTGCATTGAGCGTTTTACCATCCATTATCGCCGCATCAAGTTCTATCATTTCATTGTTAGCATACACTGCTCCTTTACCGGCATTAAACAAAGGACAATCTTCCAAAATTCTAATGACAGCTTCTACTGCATCAATACTTTTACCACTGCATGAAATTATTTTCTGCCCCTCGGTTAATGCATGTATAATCGCCTCTTGATATTGCTGTTCAGTTTCCGGAGAAATTGCTTCTTTATGTATTCTCCCAACACCGCCATGAAGTAATATTGTTACCTCATTAGCCTCAATGATATTGCTCTTAAATGCCTGCATTTTTTAGGGGCAAGATATGGAAAATGAAACAGCGTTTGAACTAGTTCTTAGCAATGTCTTACTTTGCGGCAATGTGATCCAAGGGGGACATTGCGTTTTTTATTCGCTAAAAATGATGTACGCAACGTGAGGCAAGGGCTGAGACATTGCTGAGATGAAAAGTTTTTATGCTTAAAGAAATGCGGTGATAATTGATGTAACGTCCGCCAAGGGGTGAAACAGAGCAATACTAGATGTGGTTCTTATTGTACCCTACTTCAACTTTGTAAATAGCATGGTGATGGGTTTAAATATCGATATTTTTTTTTTTAGCTAATTTTAGATGAAACTTATCAAATACATTTTTCCAACACTCTGTTACATGTTATTTAACTTATCAACATCTGCACAGAAGTGAGACAGTTTACAAATGCAATTAGCAAGAAAATGGAACAATGCAAAAGTGTATACTTTGCAGCTTGCAGCGCAAATGCCTGAAGAAGCATCTGAATACAAACCAACACCCGAGGTAATGAGTTTTAAAGAACAGCTACTTCATATTGCTGGCAATATGCAATGGCTTTCTTCTTCTTTTCTTTTTGTTGAAAAAGGGACTATCAAATTTGATACAACAGGTTTGGGTAAAGAAGCCATGTTACAATATATTTCAGCTGCTTATGATAAAGCACATCATGCACACTATAATTTAACGGAAAAACAATTGAATGAGGTTGTATCCTTTTTTGCTGGACCGATGACACGAAGACAAATTTTGGTTTTAATGCATGACCATCAAACACATCATGCGGGTCAATTAATCATGTATTTAAGAATGAATGGTATTAAGCCGGTAAATTATGTAGGATGGTAAGTTTTTTATTTCCGTAACGGCGGGGTTGTCACAAGAGTAAGAATTGAAGTATAAGTCAACTAACTGTGAAACCCCGACGCACAAAACAACTTAGTTTAATAATTAATCCAAACCTCGAATCTTCTTTATCGGGTTGACTTTGGCGAATAACAATTTAAGCTCTATTACACTTCGGGGTTTCGTAACATGCTTTCCTCCTAATTCATAGTTTATTTATACGAAAACCCCGCTGGGACATAAAGGTATTCTTAGGATTTTTACAGATGGTTCTGTGTGTGACGAATCCGGGCGACGTTGAATATGCATGGTCAATGGTTAATTGATCGGCAACTCTAAAGATAGATGCATAAAACTGTCACCCTATCATTTTATAATTTGATAAAGTTTTTGTACACCGGGCCGCCAATACTTCTGTTTAACCTTATGATATATATACCTGGCAGTAAGTTTTGTATAGGAATCTTTACCTGATTCCTGCCGGAGATATTGTTAGTAAAATAAATTTTACCCTCGATGCTCAAAATGGTTACAGAACTCCAGGCATCAACCAAGCTCAAACTATCTACCATAACAAAGCTCTGTGCCGGATTAGGATAAATGGTAACACGCCCTGGACTTGCAGGTTGTGACACGGTAAAGCTTAGCACATTACTTAACGCAACCGAAGGGTTTGCGCAATTTGCGCTGCTCGTAAGCAATGCCCTTATTTTGTCTCCGGTAGATAAAGCAGAATAATTGATAACCGGGTTGTTTGCACCCGCAATATTTTGCCATGTATGCGCCGGAGTAATGTCTTGCCACTGATAAGTGGGGTTACTGCCAGCATTTGATGTTGTTAAAGTAATGGTACTAATATCTCCTAGGTTCACTAATAGTGAACCGCTGATGGTAATGCCTGGGATTACACTATTGGTAACATTTATGGTTATTGCGTTACTGCTAACTGGTATTGCAGATGCACAAGCAGCATTGCTTACCATCGTGGCTGTTATTACATCACCGGATGCCAAATCAGCACTAATAAATTGTGCATTATTGGTCCCAACATTTATTCCATTCTTTTTCCACTGATATATGGGTGCAAGCCCCCCGTTTACAGGAGTAGCGGTAAATGTTACTGATGTGTTGCTACATATACTAACTGCCGATGAAACAATGCTCACTGATGGAACAACGGTATTAGCTACTATTATGGTAATGCTGTTGCTCGTGGCCGTCGCAGGAACCGCACAGGAGAAGGAACTCGTCATGATTACTTTAACTACACTGTTATTTGCCAAGCTGGATGAACTAAAGGTTGGGCTATTAGTTCCTGCATTTATGCCATTTACCTGCCACTGAAAATTGGGTGATTGTCCACCGTTAACTGGATGCGCAGTAAAATTATTTGGGGCATTTTGGCAAACTCCTCCTGAGGCAAATGTTATAGAAACCGAAGCCGGTAAAGACGAAACAACATTAATTCGAAAGGTGTGACTTGGAATATTACCATTTACAATACATCTAAAAATATAGTTGCTCCATGAAGAAGGAATATTAGTTAGCTGCAGTACACGTGAGGTGACACCAGAAAAATTAGCGTTGTTTGAAATAACAGCGAATCCCGATCCTGTATTTTGCTCCCACCTATACGTACTACCAGTAACAATGGAGGTTAATGTGCTGCTGCTGTTTACACAAATGGGAACTGTAATAATATTGATGCTCGGATTGTAAGACAAAATAGTACCGTTGTAGGGATTGCTAATTCCAGAACATGTAGAATCACCCGTTGTATTATTGTCTATCAATGTACCGCCAATTGCAATATTAGCAGGTACACCTGCGGCGTTACGACGCAGAAAAATACCAGCACCAGGGCTCACAATGACGTTGCCTGCTGTTACCATTTTAAATGCAATACCATCATTAGGATTCAATACGAGTTGACCTGCTTGTACCATTAACTGTCCAGCTATATATAAGGAATTGTCAATGGTTACTTTACCACAACCGGTTTTATTTACGATCATGGTATCCAGTGGAAAACCAACATCCCATTTTACCCTGCTGTTGGTGTTTCCAAAAAATTCAAATTTAAAATGGCATATGTCGTCAACGCAATTGTTTATCGTTACATTGTTTAAAAAATTGTTTATACCTCCTATCTTAAAAACATCTTGCCCGTTTACAAAAACATGCGCAGTGTCGGGATAAAACAAAGGCTCAACGCCATAATTAATGAGGTCGCCCGAAATTTTCACATCCCCTCGTATCGCAACGCTTCCTTGTGTAAAAGTAAGATTACCGTCAATAATATTGGGCAATGGATTTGAAGGATCAGCCTGGCCAAACTTAAAAAGCCCCCCCCCACTGCCCGGTCCACCACCGTTGTTTTCGAGCAGAAGTGTCACATTACCTCTAAGCGTAGCACCTGATGTATAAAAATTTAGCGTAATAAAAGATGTAATGTTTACGTTTGCCGAGTTAAAAACAGAATTTTTCCCGATATGAAAGTTCATCGTCCCGTTGTTTATATCGTTTGCAATTGTACTATTGATAAGGGACCCAACAGAATTTTCACCAAGTATATATGAGTTGATTAAAAAACTACAATTTTCCGTAATTAATTCGCCGCCATTTGCAACACTTCCAATGTAATAACCTTCTATAGCACTATTAAGAAGCCGGGCTTTTCCGTTTGGCCGAATAAAAATATTGCTCCAATTTTCATGAGAAAATAGGGTACCAAATTGGCTGTTTAGTATCTCCAGATCCTTCACAGCAGGATTTCCACCATTTAAAACAAAATGACCACGAGGCACTTTTGAACTTGAATCAATAACTAATTTTCCTCCGTTGCCTGTATGTACCACAAGCTTCAAATTGTAATCAAAACTTTCATTGTTTAAGTAGAGTTGTGTATTGCTAACATGCATACTCCGGCATCTATTTCCTGTTGTACGGTTTTCACCGATAACGAGAGAGTCTGAGCCTGGGAAAACGATGTTTACTGTTGAAATACCAGACATGCTGCTGCTTATTCTCACATGATCGATCTCCGTAGGCACTCGTTGAATGGGCGTTTGACCTACAGGCGTATTTATTTGAATCCAATTGTTTGGGTTGTTCCATTGACCATCGCTACCTCGCCAAAGTAGTGTAACTCCCTGGCCAAACGTGTGGGATAAAATAAGAATAAAGAGTGAGAGGAGTAAACCTTTTCTCATGAGGCGGGGGATTAGGGTTAAACAAATGTGAAATAAAGTTAATGTTTATATTCAAAATTTCAAAGCGTTTTTGCTTTTTATTCTTTGGTAATACTTCTCCTGTTTTACGATTTACTTCTCAGCAACGTCTCTGCCCTTGCCGGACGTTGCGTTCCTCAACCAGCTTTTCAATAAAGTGTAAGCTCTCAGACATTTTACTTTTCTTATTTTAAATAATGCCTGTAAAACGAGTGACACCCCATTGATGCGGAACTTTTTTTATAACATTTACCTGTTATAAATGTATGCCGTTAGTAGACAAAGTGAACGGTTATGATATCGTTTATAAATGGTTCGATTATTTAAAAGCACAAGGTCATTTTATAAATGCGTTTGTCCCAACAGGTATAGGGATGCCAAACCAGGTACATGCTGTTATAAGTTTTATTGAAACAGAACAAAATATAAATAGCATAATAGGCAATGGGAAAAGATTTATGGCTTATGATATAGTTAAAAGGCTTAAGGAAAACAATGAGATTGAATTATTAAACTTACTTGCAAATGCAGTGGAAAGAAAGCGTAAGGCGAATAGCAAAAAACATGAAGTATGGAAACTGTCTTTTGATTGGAAGCATTGTAGCAGTGATAAATTTATACAACAGAAAATTGATTACATTCCTGCCCGTCCGGTCAGGCGGGCATAGCAACCTATGTAAAGGAAAATGGAATTTAGGGATGATACCCGAACAATACCAACACAGGTCTGCCAAATTTTATTTAACCGGACCAAAGGTTTTTTTGTTTGATAACGTTGCAGAAATGAAAGAAAAGGTTTTCGTATTGAAAGAAAAGAAGTTATAATTGACGCAATGTCAGCCAAGGGGCGAGACGTTGCTGAGAAGTAAAATAATCAACTAGTTCTTTTTAATAGTGGTATCAAAAAATTCAAGTTCTTTTTTGCTCACCCATTTAATAAATTTAGCAATGTCTTCATGCTCCTTCAGCCGATCCACAGTATGATAATAAGTCTTTAGTTCTGTTTCTGTAAAAACGGCATGTACTTTTGCCTGGCAAATTTTATGCATCGGCACGGTTGGCGAATCCTTGCCGCCCTTGCTTGGCGGTATTAAATGATGTCGCACAATTGGTTCAGCCAACTCACGATTGCAGAGTGGGCACTTATCAGTATCGGGCATTTTTTGTTTTCTTTGGGGGTAAAGATATTCAATTAGCATTGCGATTACTGATAAGACTTATGCTGAACACCCACTCTTTTTTGTACATAGCAAAAAGCATGTTCGTAATACAATAACTGCTTTTATAAAGTCGATTTTTAAAGAAAAAAACAGATTCAAACGGCGCATGCTGATAGGGGAAAATTGACGCAACGTTCGGTGAGGGTTGAGACGGTGCTGAAAAGTAACGTAGCAGAAGTGAGCGATAAAATTTTTGTGCAAGTGAAAAATACGATTATAGTTGACGCTACGTCCGCTAAGGGGCAAGACGTTGCTGAGAAGTAAAATAATGATTTGCCGGTTTAAAAGAATACCATCAAATTAAAACAAATATATGGTTAGCTGCCAGTTGTTTTTTCAGTAAAAAATCTTCCTCTCTTTTTAATCTTAATACCAAAAAAACATTTTGTTTTGTAACCGTTAAACCGGCGCCATGCACATCATTTGTCTTTCAATACATCATGTACTTTTCTGCCTTCTTTTACGATGAGCTCAATGGTTTCATAAATATCTTTTTTTGAGGTTCTAAAATTTACAATACAAGCCCTTAGGCAATATCTATCCTTAATAACTGCGTTGGATAAAAACACTTCGCCACCCTGCTGCAGGTTATTCAACACCTGCTCATTTAGTTTATTTATATACAGCTCATTTTCTTTCTGCTTTGTTTGGTATTCTGCAGGAATATATTGCAGTGTAGTAATGCTCAGGTTGTGCATGACAGCCTGGAGCTCTGAATGCCTTTTTGCTTCTTCAAACAACAATTCAGCCAGCGCTATATCATCTTCAATCATTTGTATGTACCCATTTTTACCCACCTGCTGCAGCGCCATCCAAACTTTTAATGCTCTAAAACCTCGGGAGTTTTGAAACCCAAATTCATAATAATTAAGTGATGTCTCATCGCCCTGACTACTAAAATTATAATAGGCGGCATGAGAACTGTATGTATCAATTAAATGTTGCGGATTTTTTACCAATACGCAGCCAGCTTCCAGTGGCGCATACAGCCATTTATGTGGGTCCAGCGCAATAGAATCTGCCTCTTGCATTCCATTAAAAAGTTGCTTATAGCCTGGGCAAATTACTGCGGGAATTCCATAAGCGCCATCAATGTGAAACCATAAATTGTGTGCTTTACAAAGGGTAGCAATGGCAGAAAGATCATCTACTACACCGGTACTTACATCTCCGGCATTGCCAATTACGAGGAAGGGCTTTTTGCCATTTTTTATATCTGCATCAATAGTGTGTGCGAGTATGGATGTGTTCATTTTATTGTTTGCATCTGTATCTATCCAGCGGATGGCATTTGTGCCATGGCCAAATAAAACAGCCGCCTTTTCGATCCATGTATGGGTAGCTTTTGAGCAATAGAAAACCATTTCGCCAGCGGCATTTGTCAGCCCTTTTTCTTTTAACTCCTTGGGCGCTTTGGCCGTTCTTGCTGCTAGAAATGCAGTAAAATTTGCCATGTTTCCACCGCTTACCAACAGCCCGCTGCAGCCCGAAGGCGCTCCTATAAATTCAGCCAACCACTGCACCGTTTGCTTCTCTATTGCTGTAGCCATGGGGCTCAGAATATTGGCACCTACATTAGCGTTCACGGTAGTAGCTAACAAATCTGCCAAGGCGCCGATAGGTGTTGGCGAGGACGTTATGTAGCCAAAAAATTTAGGGTGGCCATTGAGCAGAGAATGATTAAATAACAACTCTGTAGCTCTGTTAATTATTTCTGTTGCAGCAGTTCCGTCATTGGGTAAAGGAGCATTACCCAGTATCTGCTGTATTTGTTTGGGCGTTTCTCCGGTTGTAACGGGTTTTTGTTTTATAGTTTCAAGAAAACCTGCAATGGCATCTACCAAGTGATACCCAATATTTTTAAATTCATCTCCACCCATTTCAAAAGGTGATTCTCGGTTGTCTTTCATATTAAGAATTATTAATTTTAATATATCATTTCTTCACAACATTCATATCCTCCTTCAGGAGTTCTTGACGGCCGTAACCGTCTTTGCACTTTAACCCTTAGCAGTAATTTACAGCTTCATTTTAATAACTTTAATTTATTTATTGTTTTTCTGTATGGCAAAGTTTCCCATTTTATTGTTTCTTTTGTTCGTTGGGCAGTCATGTGATTTTATAACCAATAGCAAAACAAAAGATCAACATGTGGCACCTGTAGTTTCTGATACCGTTGCAACTGTAATAACTGATAAGCCAAAACAACTTACAACAACAGTTATCTTAGATAAAGACATTAACAGTATTACCCGCCAACAGCTGGTAACCTATGCAAAAACCCTGGTTGGTATTCCCTATTTGGATGCGTCTGTAGATCCAACAAAGGGTTTTGACTGTTCCGGTTTTATTACCTATGTTTTTAATCATTTTCAAATAGCTGTTCCCCGTTCATCCGTTGATTTTAGCAATGTTGGCAAAACCATTGATGTACAAAGTGCCAAAGAAGGCGATTTAATTTTGTTTACAGGAACGGTGGATTCTATACGCATTGTTGGCCATATGGGTATTGTAACAGAAAATACTGATACTTTACGATTCATACATTCTACCTCCGGTAAAGCTTATGGCGTTACTGTAAGTGCGTTTACCGAGCATTACAAAAAGAGATTTGTAAAAGTTGTGAGGGTATTTTCTGACTGATGTGAGCAAGGGCAATAAAGTACCAGAATGGAATACGATTAATATACGCAAGTTGCAGAAGGGACCGTGACATTGCTGCGAAAGTCGACTGATATGTACAACTACATTTTTAAAAATCGTAATGAGATTATAATTGACGCAACGTCCACCAAGGGGCGAGTCGTTGCTGAGAAGTAAAAAATCAACTATTTCTTTTTAATAGTCGTGTCAAAAAATTCAAGTTCTTTTTTGCTAACCCATTTAATAAATTTAGCAATGTCTTCATGTTCCTTCAGCCTATCCACTGTATTATAATAAGTCTTTAGTTCTGTTTCTGTAAAAACGGCATGTACTTTTGCCTGGCAAATTTTATGCATCGGCACGGT
>JANLVW010000844.1:0-1765 GCA_031364205.1 Ferruginibacter sp. | reverse complement strand
GTTTCACAAAGATATATTTTCAATTACAAAGGCACAAAGACCAAAAAAGCCAAAAGTGATTTTTTAATTAATAAGACATAATCAACCCCAAGTTGCAAAGAGAAATAGCAAATCTTTAAATTGTATGCCGCCAAATATACTTGTGAAACGTTGCGTCTTTTCTCCCTTTGAGATACAACCAAAAACTTAAATATTATGGTAAAAAGAATTTTAGGAAAAAGTGGCTTAGAAGTTTCAGCCCTCGGGCTTGGTTGTATGGGTATGAGTTACGTCTATGGCATTATACCGGAAAGAAACGAAATGATAAAGCTCGTTCGCCATGCTGTGGAGCAGGGTATTACTTTTTTTGATACTGCAGAAGTTTACGGTCCATTTATAAATGAAGAATTGGTAGGAGAAGCATTGGCTCCATTTAAAGGAAAAGTAGTTATTGCAACAAAATTCGGTTTTGCGACATCTCAAAAAGATCCCTCAAAGTGGTCGGAATTAAATAGCCGTCCTGAACACATACGGGCGGTTTGCGAAGCATCTTTAAAAAGTTTACAGGTAGATGCGATTGATTTATTTTACCAGCATCGGGTAGATGTAAATGTGCCCATTGAAGATGTTGCGGGCACGGTAAAAGATTTAATCAAAGAAGGTAAAGTAAAACATTTTGGTATGTCAGAAGCTGGTGCAAATACCATTCGCAAGGCTCATGCAGTTCAACCGGTAACAGCGCTGCAAAGTGAATATTCTTTGTGGACAAGAGATCCGGAAAATGATATACTTCCCACGCTCGAAGAATTGGGAATTGGTTTTGTACCTTTTAGTCCGTTGGGGAGGGGTTTTTTAACCGGCAAGATGAATGAAAACACAAATTTTGAAAGTACAGATCTTCGAAGTACTCTTCCCCGATTTACACCCGAAGCTTTAAAAGCCAATCAAAGTTTTATTGATTTGTTGGGGAAAATAGCCGTAACAAAAAATGCGACAACTGCTCAAATAGCATTGGCATGGCTGCTAAATCAAAAACCATGGATCGTACCCATACCGGGAACAACCAAACTCAGCCGATTGACAGAAAACAACGGTGCAGTTTCTGTAATACTTAGTCCGGAAGAATTACAGGAGATTGAAATATACTCTCTGCAAATAAATATAGTTGGTGCACGTTACCCTGACGCTAATATGAAATTGACAGGGTTATAACCCACTTTAGATCGAATTTATTTCTCTTCATTACTTCATTTTTTTGCAACCTGCTAACATTTTCCTTTCTTATATTTACTGATATGATAGAACGCATAATATTAGCTTTTACCTTACTGTTGTTTGGGCAAAATTCATTTGCACAAAATTAAAATATTGCTGCGCAACATTGGGCTGATAGTATGTATAAAAAACTATCCAAAGATGAGCGTATTGCACAACTGATGGTGGTGCGCCTTTCTACTATTGACAGCAGAACAAAGACCGTTACTTTTTTTGACGATGAAGTGGAAAAATTGATAAAGAAATATAATATTGGCGGCATCTGTGTATTTCAGGGTAGCCCCGTTAAGCAGGCTAATATCATTAACAGATTGCAGGGCAAGGCAAAAACTCCTATATTGATGTGTATAGATGCAGAGTGGGGTGTAGGCATGCGCCTTATAGATAGTGTTTTGCCCCTGCCTAGGCAAATGATGATGGGTGCCATGAGGGATGAAACTATTGTTTATAGATACGGACAATTGGTGGCAGAACAATGCAAGCGCATTGGTCTGCAGGTAAATTATGCACC
>JANLVW010000841.1:0-1996 GCA_031364205.1 Ferruginibacter sp. | reverse complement strand
GTTATAAAATACTTATAGCTGCCATCTTTTTTTGTGTTGTTGCCAAACATTAACCAACCATCTACTCCACCCAAATAATAAATTAATTTTTGGTTACCAAAACTAAAATCTCCCGCAGCACGGCCGGCCCAAATAAAGTTTCTATAAATAGGATAATAGTATCGAGCATCAAACCCTACATTATAAGTATTAGGGCCATTGGCAAATTGCACTTTGTTTATTTGCCTGTTAAAATCGGCATACACTTTTGCCCGTTCACCATTGTAAATGTTTTGGGCAGTAGCAATACTGTTGTCATAAACGAATTCTAAATGTGAGGTTTGATAAAGCGTAAGATTATTTTTTATCAATAATGTTGCAGGTAATTGCAGCGTTGCATTTACAACCTGATTATCTGCTCTAATTCCGGTACTAAATCTTACACTCTTAGTCTCATCGAATGGATAAGAAATATTTGCCTGATATAAGTTTGTAAATTGTTTACCGTTTAAAAATGCCGGTGGGTTACCATTAGTTACAAACGAGAGGCTTTGTACATTTCTGTAATAAGTAAGCCCCCAATCAATTCTGCGCTTTAAATTTTGGTAATTTAATAACCATTCATTGTCTTTAAGATTTGTACCGATTTTAAAACCACCCGTTATTTTTATATCTTCCATTAAATCAGATGTACCTAAACGTATGAGGCCATTTAAAGGGCTTCCACTATTTAGCTTAATAGGACCCGAGCCGCCTTGGTATTTTTGGTAGCGATTAATTAAAACACTGTTATTAAACCCTGCTGAACCATAATCTGCAGAGAACTTTTTTGGCTTGTAAACAAATAATTTTGCCCGTCCCAATACATTATCATTATCTTTCAAAATAGGCGCTGTAGCTTTTGCTTCTACTGTTTTTTTTGTTGTATCAGTGCCAAATTCATTTTGAAAAAAGTCGTTCGGTTTTCTTGCTGTATCAGCAATAGCTGCAGGTGTAATCGGTTTGCCTGTTGAAGGATTTAATTTTGTAAGTCTGCTCTCCCTCATTAATTTTTTTGCATACTCCGTAGGTGGGGCACTTACGTTTCTTTTGTACAGCGTATTCTCATCTATTTTAAGTTTGTATAAAACCTTTTCATCACTTTGCCTTGTTACTTCACTAAGTTGATTATTGTCTCCTGCAATACGACTTTCCGCAAGGGAGCTTGGATAATTGGTCAGCGGAAATGTATATGCTGAATCTGATGATATGGCTACAATGGCAACGGAATCTATATCCGTCTTTTTGTAAACCCGTAAAGTACTGTCAACATCTTTTTTAGATGGGTTGCGAAGTATGTCATCTCCAATTAAAACCAACGTATCTAAACCTTCAGCCTTTGTTGCAAAGAAACCTCCATAGCGGTTTCCAATTCCATTTTCATCGCTTACAAAAGTAAAATGGTTACTGTTGTAAGGTGTGGGAAAACGTGCATTGCCATATTTTAAATTGGTCAACTGAGTAATTTGATTAAGCTCCGGTTTACCACCAAAATTTGTAATTAAAAAAATATTATAACGGTTATCACTCGGCAAAATAGTATCACCTGTTTTTGCTGCGGCACTTGGTCTGTTACTGCTGTAAATAATACCGGTTTTGCCTGGAAAAGATACAAAAGTTGCATCTAGATCATCGTATACATCGTTTGTAATTTGCGTAACTTTTTCTTTTTCTATTGCAAATGTGAAGATATCAGCGTGACCATTTTTTACGGCTGAAATTAGCAAAGTACGGCTATCCAACATATATTTTACATCCTGCACCTGGTCAAACTTATCAGTAATATCAAAAGTATATTGCTTTAAACTGCTGAGTACATCGTAAACAAATAATTTTAAACGGCCTTCAGTGGTATAAATAACGCTGATCCTTGTCCCTTTTGGATCCCATGCGACTAATGGATAACTTGGATTGACTTCTGCTTCGTATGATCTTGTACCATATTTAAGCAAAGTTTTATTTTCGTACCCTTCATTTA
>JANLVW010000840.1:0-1052 GCA_031364205.1 Ferruginibacter sp. | reverse complement strand
AAATGAAATGAACAAACAGGTTGCAAGTTTACTTTTATTTAATCAGTTTATCAGCAACAGCCAGGCCTTAATAACCGGCAACAGTACACTTGCACTTGCCACAAGTACAATTGGAGGTGCAGTGAGTGCCTGGCTTACAAGCATATTGAGCAGTGCGCTGGAAAAAGCAACGAACGGTATTGTTTCTGTTTTGGTGGATTTAAACCCATCTCTAAATTTTCAGCAGGTAAACCAGTTGCAGGCAAATATCAGATCTAGTATAAAGTTTAAAATAAGTAAAAACCTGCAGTTGTTGGTTGGCGGAAATATAGATTACAATAATCCAATTACTCAGCTTTACAGCAAAGGGGTAATTACGCCAGATATTTCTCTGGAATGGTTGATTAATAAAGACGGATCATTAAGGGTTGTTGGATTTAACCGAACAACAATTGATTTTACAACAGGTCAAAGAAACCGCTCAGGTGTTCAGCTTACTTACAGAAAAGAAGTTGACAGACTTGGAGATATTTTTAGAAGTAAAAAAAGAATTCAGGATTTGGACTCCTTAAAATTTGCGCCAAAGAAAAAGATTTAGCTTTTAATGGGGCGCAAGAAAACCTGCTCCTAAAACAGGAACATTTCTAGCTATCCAATAATATACAACTACCAATGCACACAAATAAATAAACCATAACTGATTTACAATACCGATTTTAATATTAGTTTGTGGTCTAATAAAATTAGTAGTTTTAATGACATAATAAACCACTAAAAAAGGCAGGCAAAAAACCAGTAGAATATTAGCATGTACTGCTGCAATTATATTACCTGTAAGCAGACTGTGTATAGATCTTTGTGCACCGCAACCCGGGCAAAACAAACCGGTAAGTTTATAAAAAGGGCAGCCGGGGAAATATTTATTTGTAGCCGGGTCAAATACAAAATAAATAAATGTTGCTCCTATAAAGAGAAGCATTATTATAATATTGAGAATATACTTTTTTGTCATCAATAATTTCTGCGGGAAGTAGCTGCCATAAAACCGCCAACACCTAAAACAACAAAAAATA
>JANLVW010000816.1:0-1531 GCA_031364205.1 Ferruginibacter sp. | reverse complement strand
TTCTTAAAAATATTTTTATATAAAACTATTTGTATTATTATAAAGCAATGTTTTATAAATAAATAAAACAAATTAATATTTTTCTGTATGTTTAAAATTTACGAAATAAAGAAAAAAAATAGCTTTTTATTATATAGTTTTTTAGAAAATTGTAAAAATACGCAGCATAAATACAAAGAAAGTTGTCATTTCTTTAACAATAGACAACATTGTAGCTATATTTGCCCCACTTAACTAAATTTTAAAAATGAGAAAAATTATTTTAACCATGCTGGTTGCTGTAGCATTTGTGCTAAATGCAGCAGCTCAAGACCGGACGATTACCGGGAGAATTTTAGATGAAAAGGGAGCGCCGTTATCAGGAGTATCTATTCTTGTAAAAGGTACCTCACTAGGAGTGAATACATCAAGCGATGGAACTTATTCTATCAAAGTGCCTTCGCAAGCCCAAACATTAATTATTTCTTCAATTGGTTTAGAAACAACTGAAGTAAATATTGGTAAAAAAACAAGCATCAACACCACTTTAAGGTCTGAAAATAAAGGATTGCAGGAAGTTATTGTGGTTGCTTATGGCACGCAAAAAAAAGCGGCTATTACCGGTTCAGTAGCTACTGTAAAGGGTGGAGATCTTGAAAATAAACCATTTTCATCTGTAGATAAGGCTTTACAAGGAAGTGTAGCAGGCCTGCAATCTGCAGCATCTTCAGGTGCACCAGGTGCAGCACAAGACGTAAGAATCAGAGGAATTAGTTCAATAAACGCAGGAAATTCTCCGTTATATGTACTTGATGGAGCTGTTATGAACACGGGTCAAGCATCTCAATTGCAAACCACAAGTAATTTACTAAGTACACTAAATCCTAATGATATCGAAAGTATAACAGTGTTAAAAGATGCAGCATCAACAGCTATTTATGGTAGTCGTGCAGCAAATGGTGTTATATTGATTACTACAAAAAAAGGAAAAGTAGGCAAAACCAAATTTAGATTTGATACAGAAATAGGTTATAATAACCCGGCATATACAAGTGCTAAAAACCGACCTTTAAACGCTAAGGAATACATAGATATTACAAGAGAGGGCGCATTAAATGCCGGTTTTCCTTCAGCAGTGGTAGAGCCATTTTTAACTTCATTAGGAAACGGTAACGGTGTTGATTATAATTGGAAAAATGCTGTACTTAGACAAGGTGGTCAACAACAATACAACCTTAGTGCAAGTGGTGGTAATGATAAGACTACTTTTTATGTATCGGGCGGTTATTTTAAACAACAAGGTACCACAATCACAAGTGATCTAACAAGACAAAATGGTGCTATCAGAGTTACCAACCAGGCGACTGATAGGTTAACTTTAAGCGTTAATCTGGATGGTGGTTTCATAAAACAAAATACACCACTTGGTGGTGGTGCTTTTGGTAACCCAATATTAAGTTCATACTTTATATTACCAACAGTTTCTGCTTACAAACCCGATGGTAGCTTAAATTATTTAACTCCTGATTTTCCTTTAGGCAGTATTTATAAT
>JANLVW010000815.1:0-1416 GCA_031364205.1 Ferruginibacter sp. | reverse complement strand
GTTATAAATAGTTATTGATTATAAATTTAATCAACCCTATACAAAAGTTTATTCTATATGGAGCATTACCACATGAACCTCACCCTAAAGGTGTGGCGTCAAAAAAATAACAAAGCAAAAGGTAGCTTTGAAACATACAAGGTAAAAGACATTTCATCTGAAATGAGTTTTTTAGAAATGTTTGATGTGTTAAATGAACAATTAATCTTGGAAGGCAAATCTCCCATAGCATTTGATCATGATTGTAGAGAGGGAATTTGTGGCATGTGCAGCATGCACATAAATGGCCAGGTACACGGACCATGGGCGCAAAATACAACCTGTCAACTACATATGCGTGCTTTTAAAGATGGTGATACAATAGTTGTAGAACCTTGGCGCAGTAAGGCTTTTCCGATAGTAAAAGATTTAATGGTGAACAGATCTGCATTTGACAGAATAATTGAAGCCGGAGGATATATAAGTGTAAATACAGGAAATGCAGTTGATGCTAATGCCATACCTATAGATAAAAAGAAAGCAGATGATGCGTTTATGGCAGCAGCATGTATAGGTTGTGGAGCCTGCGTTGCTACCTGTATAAATGGAAGTGCAATGCTTTTTGTAGGGGCGAAAATATCTCAGTTAGCGTTACTTCCGCAGGGAGGTCCGGAAAGAGAAAGCAGAGCTCTAAATATGGTGGCACAGATGGATAAAGAAGGCTTTGGTAACTGTACAAATACTTATGCATGCGAGGCCAAGTGTCCTAAAGGTATTTCAGTCTCTAATATTGCCCGAATGAACAAAGAATATATAGGAGCGGGTTTTGCTACGGAAGAAATTTAATTACAATTATGTTTTATATTTAAATGGTTTGATGATTTCATCAAACCATTTTTTATTTGTTTTAACCGGAATCGTATTTTTTATTTATTGCAAGCAACTGAATCATTATTTTTTTAATCTTCTATTATTATAATTAAGAAAAACTCATCATTTAACGGTTACAATAACCAATTAATGATTTGTAAATTTGATTGGGCAGATATAATAAATAAACATTGAGTGCGGTAGGTAATTTTAAAATGACGTGTTCAGTTTATTAGAATGTATTAAAAAATCACAATTTATTTATAAGCATCAACCAAATTATCTTTTATACATAAGAACAATTTTTCTTATATACCTAATGCTTTTGGCATGCAGCAATTCGTTTGCTCAAATTGGTTTAACACCAAACTCCAATCTTAGAAATAAAAAAATTACAATAAAATTTCCTTATCAAAAAATTGACAGTTTTAGTATTGCTCCGGGAACTTTGTCTATAAAAAATGTACCTCATTCTTTATATGAGGTTGATGAAGTAAACGGTGCAATAAGATGGAATGAAAAGCCTTTTACTGACAGTGTAGAAATTAGCTACAGAATTTTTCCCTT
>JANLVW010000814.1:0-9517 GCA_031364205.1 Ferruginibacter sp. | reverse complement strand
TTTTATTACTTGTGTAAGAAGGCAATAGCTCGTTAGTATAAGAATAAGCCAAGGGAAATAACTTAATGGCAAGGCCTGCAATTTTATTGCACTTGCAAAGGGCGAAAAAGGGATGGCAATTCCTATCAGCATTATTATGGAAGTTAATGCTACAACCGGTGCAGTAGCCCAGCTTTGTATAAAAGGAATTTTCTTTGTCCGTATCATGTGTACAATAAGCGTTTGTGACAGCAATCCTTCTATAAACCATCCACTTTGAAAAAGGCTTTGGTGTTCAGGAGAATTTGCTTTAAAGAAATAGAACATTAAAAAGAAAGTTGCATAATCAAATATTGAACTGATGGGTCCGATATAAATCATAAACCGCTGAATACCCGATGCATCCCATTTTTTTGGCTTCTCCAAAAAGTCTTCGTCCATACTATCCCAGGGAATAGAGGTTTGAGAGATATCATACAATAAATTTTGTACTAAAATTTGAACGGGTAACATAGGTAAGAAGGGAAGAAAAGCGCTTGCGCCCAACATGCTAAACATATTACCAAAGTTGCTGCTGGCAGTCATTTTAATATATTTAATAATATTGCCAAAAGTTCTACGGCCATAGATTACGCCCTTACGCAATACCATTAAATCTTTTTCCAGTAAAATGATATCAGCACTTTCTTTGGCTATATCCACGGCAGTATCTACACTTATACCTACATCTGCTTCTTTTAATGCTGCTGCATCGTTTATACCATCACCCATAAAACCAACTGTATGACCTTTTGCCTGCAGCAGTTTTATAACTCTTGCTTTTTGAACAGGGCTTAATTTTGCAAGTATGGAAATGTCATCTATTTTACTCTTCAATTCATCATCGCTCATTTTTTCTAATTCACTACCCAATAAAATATTGCTGTAAGAAATACCAACATCCCGACATATCTTTTTTGTTACAATTTCATTGTCGCCCGTTAAAACTTTAACTGTAACACCTAATTTTTGCAAAGCTTCAATAGAAGTTTTTGCAGAAGGTTTTGCAGGGTCTAAAAAACCAATAAACCCGGTAAGTGTCATGTCTTTTTCGTCTTCAACAGAATAGGTTAATGCCCTGTCATCGAATTCTTTTATGGCAACAAGCAATACCCTCAACCCTTCTTCATTTAATTTTTTGGAAGTGTTTAATATTTTTTTTCTCACTTCTGCATCCATTGCAATTACCGTATCATTTTCAATATGCAGTTGTTTGTCTTCCCCCGGGTCAAATGCATGCGTACACAAATCCAGCATTTCCTCAACTGCACCTTTACAAATCAATAAATGTTTGCCATTGCGCTGTTTTAAAATTACGCTCATGCGCCTGCGCTGAAAGTCAAAAGGAATTTCATCTACCTTCAAAAAGTATTCCTCTACTTTTAGATAATCGTGCAACTCAAGATGATCTAATACTGCAACATCTAGTAAATTTTTTAGACCGGTCTGGTGATAGCTGTTTAAAAAAGCCCATTTCAACACTTCCTCATCTTCATCACCAAAAATATTTAAATGTCTTTCCAATACAATTTTATCCATCGTAAGTGTTCCTGTTTTATCGGTACACAATACATCCATAGCTCCCAAATTTTGAATGGCATTAAGGCGTTTTACAATTACTTTTCTTTTGCTCATATTTACAGCTCCTTTAGCAAGGTTTGCAGTAACTATCATCGGCAACATTTCGGGCGTTAAACCAACGGCCACTGCTATGGCAAAAAGCAAAGCTTCCATCCAGTTACCTTTAACAACACCATTAATAATAAAAATTAAAGGCACCATTATCAGCATAAATTTTATGAGTAAATAACTCACTTTGTTTACGCCTTTGTCAAAACTTGTTTCTGCACTTTTACCAACAATTGATTTACTGATTGATCCAAAATAAGTTTGGTTTCCTGTGGTAACAATCATGGCCGTAGCTGATCCACTTACTACATTGGTACCCATAAAACAAATGTTGTCTAACTCCAGCGGCGATATATTAACAGCATCACGTATCGGTAAATTTCTTTTTTCTGCAGGCATAGATTCTCCTGTAAGCATCGCTTGGCTCACAAACAAATCCTTTGATTGAATGATGCGGCAATCTGCGGGTATCATATCACCGGCAGATAAAAAAATAATATCACCCGGCACTAATTCTTTTATATCCAATTCTTTTTTTCCAGATACTTTTCTTAGTACAGTAGCAGTTGTTTTTACCATGCTTTTTAATTGCTCTGCGGCACGGTTGCTTCTGTATTCCTGAAAAAAACGTAGAAGGGAACTAACCATTACCATAATCCCTACCATGATAACCGTTTTATATTCTTCTTCTCCGGGCTTTGCCATCCACACATCTACAATAAATGAAATAATGGCAATGATGATTAAAACGCCGATGAAGGGGTTAATAAATGCCTGTACTAATTGTTTTACCCAGGATGGTGCTTTTTCATGGTGGACTTCATTAGGCCCGAATTTCTTTAATTTCTCTTCTACCTGTTCAGCTGATAACCCTTCTGCATAAGCATCGAACATAGGGAAGAAAAAATGGCTATCGTTGCTACTGACGCTTTTTAACGTAGAACCTACTTTCTCTTCAATCCCATTAGAGCTTTGGGAAAAGGAAAGTTTACTTATTATAATATCTTTAGTTAGTAATGCCATATCCTATTTTTTTCTATCGTTTTTTGTTTTTTATTACAGTAAAAATTCCAAACAATCAATGTGAACAATGTTGATAAGCACACGATAATTATCCATTTATAAACAGCGTTATTCGTATCTGGATGACGCAATCTGCCTAAACTTTCATCTATTAACATAATGGCAATAACTAAAACAATGATGGCGTTAAGCCAGGTATTAAATTTTTTCATTTGGTTATTTTATCCATCAGGGTCTTTCATTACCAATTATAGAATATGTATATGACGGTAGTTTCTTCTGCTTTTTAAATGACGATAACTTGGTTTTAACACCAAACTTTGAGTTGAAACATTTTTTTTATTAAAAAAATCTTCAACAAGCTGATAACTGATGACAGGATTAATAATTGTAACAACTGAATATTTGTAAATATTCTCTGTACTTGTTTTTTTTAGCAGTGATGTTTTGAACATACAATTTGGTTTCATACCCGGTTCTGCGGATATAGCCAAAGGCATTTAACAGAGCGGGAGATTAACAATAATATTTCTTGGCATTGGGATGAGTGTCCATACTTTTTTTTTATTAGAAATGCGAAATTTCTATAATGAGTGCAAATTAATATTTTGTAATGATGTTAACGTTAGAAACGCTTTAGAAAGTTATTAGAAAATCATTAGAAAATATTTTAAATGCGGATTCCTCAAATTTCGTGAAAAAAAATTTAAGTGTGTATATAACACCCCATTTCAATTAATTTTCATTGAGATTTATTGCTGGTAATATACTTTTTAAAGGGTATTGTATTTGCACCATTTTCAAAAATAAATTTAATTTTATGGCACACAATCATCACGAAGAAGCTGCTAAACATCATGAAGAAGCTGCTAAACATCACAAAAAAGCACATACACACCATGTAGCCGGAGAAGATGAAAAAGCGGCTCACGAAGCACATGCTTCAAGAGGGCATCATGCTATTGCTCAAGGACATGCTGAGGAAGCTGCTAAAAAGCATTCCGAAAAACATCCTTAATTTCAAAGGAATTTTTTAAAAAGAGCCACCATTTTGGTGGTTTTTTTGTACCATATTGTTCAATAAAATAGTAAATGCTGTGCCCTCGTTTTTCTCTGATTCTACAGAAATAATCCCGTTGTGTAAAGCAATAATTTTTTGAGTAAGAAAAAGACCTATCCCGTTTCCATCAACAAATTTTTTATTTGCACCTCTATGAAATGGCTTAAAAATATGTTGCATCTCATTTTCATTTATTCCAATACCCGTATCTGAAAAAGTAAGAACAATATTGCTTTGGTTATAGGAAATTTTGACGACACTTTTATTATTGCCGGAAAATTTGCACCCATTGTCTATCAGATTACTAAAAGCTGTTTTTAGTAAATATTCGTTTCCATTAACTGAGATAAAACCATCTTCATCAATCTCTTTTTCAAAAATAATATCCACGCTATTCTTGGGCTGGTTATGAAGCACATCATTTCTTGCATCCAGCAAAATTTCATCTAACCTCAGGGGCCTAAAGGCAATTTCTGTTTGGTCGTAACTTGCTTTTGCCAAGTCAAGTAAGCCGTTTGAAAGCCGTATTAATTTTTGGGTGTCTGAAATAATGTGTTCGATAGATTGTTTGTATTCTAAGTTGCTTCTTTCTTTCTGTATGGTCAATTGCATTTCTGCTAGCATTACAGTTAAAGGCGTTCTTAGTTCGTGTGAAATATTTGATACAAAATGTTTTTGTGCATCAAAAGAATTTTCAAGCCTGTTCAACATTTCATTAAAGGTGATTGCCAATGATGAAATTTCATCTTTTCGGTTGCCTTCATCTACCCTTAAATCCAGATTGGTAGCGGTTATTTTTTTTACTTTATCTACCAATAAAGAAACAGGTTGCAAAGATTTTTTTGCTAAAAACCTGCCAACAAAAAATAGAACTATTACAGATAATAGAAAAGAGATGATAAGCGTGTTGCGAAGGATTACTAATTTGGCAAGCCCGTAACCATCGATTGCCGCAGAAGTAATTATATATTTTTTGCCGTTATGGTCGTGTAAAAATCCTTCAACTTGCATTTTCTTGATATAAAACTGTATTTCTTTCTGTGCCTTAATGCTGTCTATCATTCCCTGTGTCTCTTT
The DNA here is from genome assembly GCA_031364205.1 of Ferruginibacter sp. Classification (GTDB taxonomy): domain Bacteria; phylum Bacteroidota; class Bacteroidia; order Chitinophagales; family Chitinophagaceae; genus Ferruginibacter. The sequence goes on along the minus strand of JANLVW010000814.1, from coordinate 4,710 downwards.
CACTTTATCTATTTCCACGGCATCATGATAGAGCAAATTGAAAGCGGTATCGTATATGGCTACCTCTTCCTGAAACATAGCATTTGGGGCTTTTTTATAAATCAGTTGTAAAACATCTGGGGCAACTTTTGCATCGAAAAGGAGGTTGGCTTTTGTAGCCCCCTGTTGTTTTAATCTTTTAAAATATTCTTCTTCCCTTATTTGTGAAGAAGTAAAATAAACAGTTAAGGCAAATCCCAACAACAATGCTGCAATAAGGGAAGTAAACAAAAGTGTGAGCCTTGTTTTTATCTGCATCGCTAATCTTTTTTAAAAATAAAACCAAGCCCGGGTTTGGTATGAATAAGTTTTACGTTAAAATCTCTATCAATTTTTTTACGGAGATAATTTATATAAACATCAATAAAGTTTGTTCCGGTATCAAAGGTGGTTTCCCAAACATTTTCAGCAATTTCTGTACGGCTTAATACCCTCTCCGTATTTTGAAGCATGTATTCTAACAATTTAAATTCCTTGGGCGTTAATGAAATTTCTATGTTGTGGCGTTTTACAATTTTGGTATGTAGGTTTAATTCGAGATCAGCATATTTTAAAATAAACCCTTTCGCATTTACATTACTGTTGCTTCTTTTTAATAACGCACGAATGCGAACATGTAATTCTCTTAAATCAAATGGTTTTACTAAATAATCATCTGCACCTGCATCAAACCCTTCAACTTTATCATTGGTTGTACCCAATGCTGTTAACATGATGATGGGAATATTAGGTTTCTGTAAACGAACTTCTTTACAAAGATCTATACCGCTTATAACTGGTAATACAATATCAGTAATAATAATATCGTAGTGGTTACTGATTGCTAATTTTTTACCGGTTTCGCCATCGTAGGCAACCATTACATTAAAGCCTTGCTCCTGCAAACCCCTTTTTATAAGTTCAGCAATTCGCTGTTCATCTTCAACCAATAATACCTGCAACATTTTTATTAAATAAATTTTTTTTTATAAAGACAATTCCTTTTAAAATAGTAATTAAACAAATAACAGACCCTCCAATATAGTTAGGTGTGTGCAACATTTACATTAACCTGTAAATTGTAAATAAAGCATAACAACAGCAGTAAATGTCATCAATATCAATGTTGCAAAGCCAAGAATATTTGAAAGTTTGCCATTGGTATAGATCCCCATTACTTTTTTATTGTTGGCGATATGCAAAATTATTGCAATTAAAACGGGTGCTGTTAATCCATAAAGAATGGCACTATAAATAAGTGCTTTAACAGGTGAGATGCCTAATTTAGTCATCAACAGGCCAAGTATCAATGAAATTGCAATTACGATATAAAATGCTTTTGCTTCGTGAAATTTTTTATCAAGTCCCTGTTTCCAGCCAAATGTTTCTGAGATAATGTATGATAAAGAACCGCTTAAAACAGGAATAGCCAAAAGCCCCGTTCCTATAACACCAACTGCAAAAAGTAAATAAGCAAAGTTTCCTGCCAGTGGTTTTAATGCTTGTGCAGCTTGTTCAACAGTATCAATTTGATGTATACCACCGTTAAATAAAACTGTTCCTGTTGTGAGAATGATAAAAAACATGACAAGATTTGAAAACAACATTCCGAAATCAACATCGGTTTTCATTTCCTCCATTATTTTTTTATTAAGCACTAATATTTTTTTATTTTTTATGTCTTCTACTTCCATTGTTGCCTGCCAAAAGAAAAGATAGGGCGAAATGGTTGTACCAAGAATGGCAACAAGTATACTTATGTAATTTTTGTCAAATTTTATAGTTGGTATAAATGTACCTTTTAAAATTACCATCAAATTTTGTTTGTACAAAAATGGTACTATAAAATAAACCAAAAGAACCATGCATAAGTATTTTAGAACAGAAGCAATTTTTTGATACGGTAAAAAAATTATAACAATTAAAAGAAGAACTGTAAAACCAACACTAAAAAATATTGCATGAATTTTTGGAAACAAAAGATTCCCAACAGCCCCCATACCTGCAATATCTGCACCGATGTTCATGACGATTGCAGGAAAACTAAATAACACCATTAAATACAGAATGGGTTTTGAATAATTTGCTTTTAGTGTACCCGTTAACCCCTGCGAAGTAACCATCCCTATTCTTGCACACATTTCCTGTATGGCTGCCATAAGTGGAAATGTTATAAGGGCAGTCCATAGTGTTGAGAGCCCATATTGAGCACCTGCCTGTGAGTAGGTTGCAATACCTGATGGATCATCATCACTTGCACCTGTAACAAGACCGGGACCAAGTAATTTCCAAAACCGGGAAAGTTTGTTTGGTTTTTTATTAATCATTTTCTTAAAGGTTGTTCAATGGCTGGTAAAAGAATAACTAACATTATAGTAAAGGCTGTAAGAATACTTATTTCAGTAAAAAAATACGGGTTGGTTGTGTTATGAAAAAACCAATACAGGGTGATACCCACACTTAACAGGGTAATATTTATTATTGGTGATTTTTTCATTAGTTTAAATTATATAGTGTCTAACGTTTACAAATATTTTATTTTATAAAATAGTTCCTTTTAAAATGAAAGCGGCTATTGTAAAATAAATAACTAAACCTGTAACATCCACCAGTGTTGCAACAAGTGGAGCAGATGAAGTTGCCGGGTCCAGCTTAAATTTCTTTAAAACGATCGGTATCATGGAGCCACTTAATGTGCCCCACATTACAATTCCAATTAAAGAAAAGAAAATAGTAAGTGCCAGCAAAAAATAATGTGGTCCATAATTGTACAGGTGAAGATTTTGCCAAATTTCTATTCTAATAAACCCGATGGTACCTAAAATAAAACCCAGTGTTAAGCCCGATAAAATTTCCCTCCGCATAACAAACCACCAGTCTTTAATAGTAAGTTCTTTAAGTGCCATTGCCCGTATAATGAGTGTTGCAGCCTGTGAGCCACTGTTACCTCCGCTTGATATTATTAGCGGTACAAATAATGCCAACACAACAGCCTTTGAAATTTCAGCATCAAAATATCCCATAGCAGTTGCTGTAAGCATTTCACCTACAAAAAGAACAATTAACCAGGTAGCCCTTTTTTTAATCAGCGAAAAAAAAGAGGTTTTTACATACGGATAATCCAATCCTTCCACACCACCAAAGTTTTGAATTTCCTTTGTGTCTATTTGTTCAGCAGCATCCATAACATCATCAACCGTTAAAACCCCTAACAATATATTTTCTGCATTTGTTACGGGTAATACCACCCTGTCGTATTCTTTAAATTTTTGTACAGCATCTGCTTTAGTATCGGTCATTTTAAGGCTTGCACAAAAACCATCTAAAATATCTGCCACTTTTTTGGAAGGATCGTTTAGTACAAAACGGCGCATTGGTATATCATCAATTAATTTGCCCTCTTTATCTGTAACATAAATCACGTTTGCTGTTTCTGTATCCTTATGATTTTTTCTAAGGTATTCAGCGGCTTCCCCAATAGTTAATTGTGAGGTAATGGTTGCAAACTCTGTATTAATAAGCCTTGCAACACTATTTTCAGGATACCCTAAAATATCATGAACTGCGTCTTTGTTATTTTCATTTAATAATTTTAGGAGGTTCGAACGCTCAACGCCTTTTAAGGAAGAATAAAAAGCAACACGGTCATCAGAACTTAATTCATTTAAAATGAACGCTGCCTTTGGTTTAGTAAGGGTCTCTGCAATTATTTTTTGCAGACGAATATTTAAATAAGGGAAAACCTTTGTTTGTGTGGTTGTTGGCAAAGAACTGTATGCCTGCACAGCCACATCTGTTGGTACTGCACCAAGCATTTTGGCAACTTCTGTAGGGTGTACATTTTTGTTGCCATTGCCAAAGTTTAAAAGGCTGCTAAAATCTCCCTGTATTATTTTTTTGCTGATCTCTTTTAGGTTCATGATATATAACCATTAAAAATTTGTTTTTTGAATCTCCGGGATGTTTGCATTGTGGTTGCAGGAAACAGACAATAGCATTGTAACTGCAATAATATTTGCACCATGAATTTAGCCATAAGTTTAGTTTGAACGAATATTTTATAAGATTGTTTATTTCTATTATGAATGACAACTTGTTAATGTTCTAACAATTGCGAGGGCAAAAACAAATGGGAGATAACAAGAATTTTCGTTGATCTGAACGGATCTAATCCTTGGATGCCTGTAAAGACATTACCTGATTTCGATAAACCAGTTTTCTTATCAGAATAAATAATACAACTGCAGCAACTGCAAAACCTGCTTCTATATTAAACATGCCCCTTGCACCAAAGTGTGTATAAGCAATTCCAACAATGTAGGTCATTAGGTAAATTGGCGAATTTGACAGGGCGGTAAAAATATTAAATTTGGTAGCGGCAGCACCTTTCCCAATTGCCTCCAATGTAAAAGTGGTAAAGCCTGCATAGCCCAGCCCTGTTGCTATTGCGTATAAAGATGTCCAAACTATAAACATCATTTCTGTTCTTGGTGCATAACCCATTCCTACAATAGAGGCGGCACCTGCCAGACCAAACAGCAAATATGCATTTCTGCTATCCATCCTGTCGCATATCCAACCACCTATTAAACAACCTACTGCCGAAAGCAGACCTCCTGCCACGCCGGTTACCAAGGCAATGGTATCTGCGCTTGCAAACCAATATCGGCAACAAGGTAAACGCCTTTGTCT
>JANLVW010000810.1:0-4420 GCA_031364205.1 Ferruginibacter sp. | reverse complement strand
GAAATATTCTTTGCCGTAATTTCCACTTCTATAACACTTGCAATTGTTTTTTTACCTGTTATATTTTTAGAAGGTTTTATCGGAAGATTGTTTCGTGAATTTGGTATTACACTCGCATCTGCAGTTCTCATCTCCGCTTTTGTGTCTCTTACAATTACACCGGTATTAAATGTTGTAATGCGCAGAAAAAAACAGGGACACGGCAAGTTTTACATGAAAACAGAACCATTTTTTACAGGAATGGAAAATGGTTACAGAAATTTATTGAAAGGATTTTTAAAAGTGAGATGGATTGCATGGGTAGTAATTGGTATTTGTGCAGCCATAATATATTTAATAATGGGAACGCTGCAAAGCGAAATTGCTCCAATGGAAGATAGAAGCAGCGTGCGCTTCAGCGTATCTTCACAAGAGGGAACAAGCTACAGCAAAATGCAAAGTATCTCAGATGAAATTGCCAATTACCTGTACGATTCAATACCTGAAAAAGATTTTGTATTTGCTCGTACACCTGTAGGAGCAGTTAACACAGCTCAGCCAAGGCTTGCATTGGTGGAGCCAAAAGATAGAAAACGGTCACAAGACCAGATAGCAAACGACCTTAATCGAAAATTAGTAAGGTTTAACGAAGCCAAAGTTTTTGCTATACAGGAGCAAACCATTGCTGTTGGTGCAAGTTCACGTGGCAGTTTGCCGGTTCAGTTTGTACTGCAAAATCAGGATCTGCAAAAAATGAAGGATATCATTCCAAAGTTTTTAGATGAAGCAAAAAAAGATAAAACGTTTTCTAATGTTGATGTCAATTTAAAATTTAATAAGCCTGAAATTTCTTTAACGGTTGACCGTATGAAAGCCAAAGATCTTGGTCTTTCCTCGCAGGATATTGTTGGTACCATACAGGCGGCTTTTAGTGGGGGAAGATTGGCTTATTTTCTTCGAAATGGTTACCAATACTCAGTTATAGCGCAGGTGGAAAGAAATGAAAGAGATAAGCCTGATGATATTTCAAAATTATATGTGCGGAATAATAAAGGTGAAAGCATTCCCTTGAGTGCTGTTGTAAAACTGCAGGAAAGTAGCAGTCCACCAAGTTTGTTTCACTTTAATCGTTACAAAGCTGCAACCATCTCTGCATCCCTTTCAGAAGGAAAAACTATTGGGGATGGTATAAAAGCCATGCAGGCTATTTCTAAAAAATTACTTGATGAAACTTACCAGACAGCGCTCAGTGGCCCATCAAGAGATTATGCAGAAAGTAGCAGCAATATTGCTTTTGCATTTGGGTTGGCACTTATTCTTATTTACCTCGTTTTGGCTGCGCAGTTCGAAAGTTTTGTAGATCCTTTTATCATTATGCTTACCGTGCCGCTTGCACTAGCAGGAGCATTGCTAAGTTTATTTTTATTCGGACAAACCCTAAACATTTTTTCAGAAATTGGTATGATCATGCTAATTGGGCTGGTAACAAAAAATGGTATTTTAATTGTTGAATTTGCCAACCAAAAAAGAGAACAGGGCTTATCAATTGCAGAAGCAGTTGTTGAAGCATCCAGACAAAGATTACGGCCAATTTTAATGACTAGTCTGGCAACTTCTTTTGGTGCATTACCAATTGCGTTAAGCCTTGGTGCCGCCGCTGCAAGCCGTGTACCGCTTGGTATTGTGGTGGTAGGTGGTATTTTATTTTCGCTTATTCTTACACTTTTTGTTATACCTGCAGTGTATACTTTTTTAAGCGGTAAACACAAACACGAAGCAAAAAAAATAGAGATAACAGATTAAAAAACTAACGCCGTTAACGATTAAAAATCATGAGGGTGATTGGACAAAAAAATATTTGGGGCTATGAAATTATTATCATTCATCAACAGTTGTTGTGGCTATACGCTTCTATCTTTTATTTTTGCTAAAAAGCAAATAAAAGGATTTCCGCTGCTATCCGGCAGCCCTTCACCATTAAATCTTTTTTCAGCAATTAATCAAACTATTAATTTGAAATACTGTCAATCTTACACAAAAGTTCTCTTCAAACAAAAAACAAAAATTATCTGTAAAAAAATTTCATTATTTTTTTTAGTATTTTTCTTATCAATCTTTATACAAAAAACTTTTGCGCAGGATACGCTTCGTTTGCCTGATGCCATAAACCAGGCACTTAAAAAAAGCTTAGATATTAGCATTGTCAAAAATAATATTGAATCAGCAACAATATTAAACAGTTACGGTTTTGCGGGTGGTCTTCCCATTGTCACAGGAAATATTACCAATAACGAATCGCTTACCACTTTGAACCAAAAACTAAATACTGGCACAAATATCCAGAGAAATAATGTAGCAGCAAATGCACTAAACGCTAATGTAACCGGCAGTATTTTATTATTTAACGGCGGTCGGGTAATAGCAACAAAACAAAGGCTAGCAACGCTCAAAACCCTTGGCAATCAAAGATTGACTAGTCTGTTACAAAATGTAATTGCAGGTGTAAGTATTGCTTATTATGATGTTGTACGTCAGCAGAATTATATAAAGACAATTAGTAAATCTATTGAGGCCTCAAACCAGCAACTTACCATAGTTAAGGCCAGGCAAAATGCGGGACTGGCAAACAATGCAGATCTTTTTCAGGCACAGATAGATTTAAATGCATTGCAACAAACAAAAATTGCTCAACAGTTAATTGTTACCCAATCTAAAACAGAATTGTTACGGTTGCTTACAGCTAATGTTGATTCAGCCATACAAATTGCTGACACAATTATTGTTGAAAATAATATTACCCTTCAATCAGTTTTAGACAAGCTACCAGCAAATGCTGATGTTGCAGCAGCTGACGATCAGATAGCCATCAACAAATTAATTGTTAAGGAAATTTCTGCACTTCGTTATCCATCTATACGGGCTAATGCAGGCTATAATTTTTTGAGAAACCAGTCTGCCGCTGGTCAATTGCTGTTAAACCAAAACTATGGACCAACAGTTGGTATTTCGCTGGCTGTGCCAATATTTAATGGTGGAATTTTTAAAAAGCAGTTGCAGGTAGTAAATATCGATGTTCGCAATGCAACTTTGGTTAAAGATATTATTTTAAGAGATTACAGGGCGCAGGTAACTAACCAATACCAGTCTTATGTTTCAACTATTTCTCAACTTGATAATGCGAAAGAAAATTATAAATTATCCGGGCAGTTACTTGATCTTGTTTTGCAACGTTTTCAGTTTAGGCAGGCAACAATTTTAGAAGTAAAAAACGCACAAAAAAGCTTTGAAGAATCGGGTTTTAGATTGGTAAACCTAAGTTATGCAGCCAAAACAAGCGAAATAATCCTTAAAAGATTAAGCAATCAATTAGGTTTATAATTTTCATCAAAACTTGTTACAAATTCATAATACATAATTAATTTATCTTTTTCCAAACAATAAACTGCCAATTCTAATCATATTGCTGCCACAATCAATGGCGAGTTTATAATCGTCACTCATTCCCATACTTAAAGTATTTAATTCAACTTTTTTAGCATCTTGAAATTTTTTATAAAAAGATTGAAGCTGTTCAAATTCCCGCTTCACTTTTTCTTTATCTTCTGTAAATGTGGCCATTCCCATCAATCCGGTAAGATGTACGTGGGGGTATAAATTCATGTCGAGGTTCATCAGTTCGTGTTCATCAAAACCAAATTTTGTTTGTTCTTCTGCAATATGAACTTGTAGCAAAACATTTATTTTTCTGTTGTTTTTTGCCGCCTGTTTGTCTATTTCTTTTAATAGTTTTTCACTGTCAACACTTTGAATTAAATGTACAAACGGCGCTATATATTTAACCTTGTTGCTTTGCAAATGCCCAATAAAATGCCATAAAATATCGGCAGGCAATTGCGCCTGTTTTTCAACAAGTTCCTGCACATAATTTTCACCAAAATCTCTTTGCCCCAAATCGTACATTTTTTGTACGTCAGCTGCAGGTTTAATTTTTGAAACGGCTACAAGTGTTGAATTTTTTAATTTTGTAAAGCCGACAATTTCTTTATAAAGTATTTCGTTTACCATTGGTTAGCTGGATATTTTTTGCCATGAATAATTTTGTACTGTTCGGAATAAAAAGTAACAACCTACTCCCGAAAATGGGATAAGGACTGCTACCAGCCACCAAACTTTTAATGCCAGGTAATGCAGCCCAACAAGCGATCCAATAATAGCCATTTGAAGAAACACCCGTACAAATTTCCCTGATTGCTGGTTTAAATTAGGCTGCATAGAAAATGGTAAATAGCTTTTGCCAATATGAGAAATAATTAAAAATACAAGAATTTTATTAAAAAATACCCAACACAAAATCATCAATTATTTTATACCCCCAAACAAAATAGGAGAATGCAAAAAGTATTAAAATGATGGGTGCAAAAAATTTGACCAGCAACATTTT